>JBLFXU010000107.1:0-8652 GCA_047609575.1 Bacteroidia bacterium
ATCCGGGTAAAGGGGGGGGGCGCCACTCTGCGCTCGTGCAGGCGTTCGGTGTCCAGCGAGAGGCTTGCACCTGCAGTCAGTACATCAGTATAAGAAGCAGCATGCCGTAGAGCATCCATTGCGCGAATGATCGGATCATGTCAGTGACCTTGTCTTTTTTATGTGTGTGGAGACGTATGTGTGTGTGGAGACGATAGTGTCTTCGACTCTGCGAAGGGCCGTGTGTTCTGTTGAATCAAGTAGTGTAGTCCATCGCCCGTTAGGGATGGCAGTTCTCCTGGCCAGGGCCAGGCAGTTGATGCAGCTCGCAGCTACACAGCCAAGCTCTGAAGCTGCGCAATCTGCGATGTATTTTACTGGGAAGGTTCTTGCGGATTTGAGCCGGGCGCTACTAGCTCATGCCGGGGAAGCTGTATTCATGGCCCCAATGGTCACCTTCGTGGCTGACCGTGGCAACATGGTTCTCATGGTCTATCAGCAAGCCGTCGTAGCCGTATTCCACGGCAATACCACCCGGCGCAAGCAGGTACACGGAGCACATGTTGTCGTTGACGTGGCGTCCGAGGCTTGCGAGGAAATGAGCATCGGCGGCCTTCGCTCTGTCCATGGTCCGGCCCAACTCATCCATGCTTTCCACTTCAATCATCATATGCACGATACCCAGCGGGTGTGGGCCGCTGAACAGTGCCAGGGAGTGCTGACGTGGATTATTGGCGTGGAAAAAGTTGATGCTAACGCCTTCCATGCCCGGGGGATGCAGAATGTCACTGAGGCCAAGTCCCAGCATGTCCGAGTAAAAGTCTGAAGCAGTGGCGATGTCGGGTGCGGGTAACACCACGTGGCCGAAGCCCAGATCGCCGGTTTGTTGGTAGGAGGTCACGAAGGCTCCAATGCCGGCCGGTGAGTTCAGTGGCACATAATCCAGTTGGCGGCCCCAGTAGAGCTCTAATGTGTTGCCGGCCGGATCCTGGGTCGTGGCAAACGCCTCCAGGCGGCGGCGCGCGGCTTCATCGGCCGAACCTGCCGCTACACTGTGGCCGGCGGCGGCAAGGCCGTCCAGCGCAGATTGCCAAGCGGCCTGGTCTGGAAATTCCAATCCCGTAGCCAGCAGGCAATCTGTGTCGCCCTGCTCGACCATAAAGCGGAAGGGGTGATCATCCATGCGCAGAAAGCGGGCACCAGCGGCGTCTTCATGCCCGGCGTCCATCAGGCCCAGGACCTGGGTGCCGAAGTCCATCCACGCATCGGGGTTGGTAGACGCGATTCTCAGGTATCCAGATGCTGCAACTGACATAGTACTACTCCTGCTTGTGGTGTAATCGAGGGGCCATTATCGATGATTTCCCCCTGTGTTCCATCGGGGAAGAGCATTCTGCGCCAGCTGGTACAAAAAACGCAACCTGCCGCCTTTGATCTGATTGTCGGGGCACCATCACTTCGACACGGTAGGGCTGTTGCGGCCCATGTGCATCACCCAGATCGGTTAGGTCATGAAGAGAGCCCTTGCGCGGCGCCAGTTGATCTGAAAAGACAGTGTTGGGTGATCCTTTGTGTCATTGAGTGGGCAGCGTGGCTCGCGGATACTGGCGTGCCGAAATTCTTCCCCAACCAAGGAGGGCTGTGACTGTGTCGCAACCGGAAATCCTGAACCAGGCGTTTGAGCTTGGCTATACCTACACCCGCTCCACCGGGCCCATTGTCGGTCGATTCCTGACTGAACTGAAGAAGCGCAATATTGTTGGTATCAAGGCCAGCGATGGCCGTGTGATTGTGCCCCCTATGGAGTACGACCCGGACACGGCCGAGGAGCTCTCGGAATTTGTCGAGGTGGGTCAAGAAGGTGAGATCGTCAGTTTTGCCTGGGTCAAGCATCCGCGTGAAGCGCACCCCATGGATAAGCCTTTCGCCTGGGCGATGATCAAGCTCGATGGTGCCGATGTACCTATGGTGCATTGCGTGGCCGCAGACGCCGAGAGCGACGTGGCAACAGGTGCACGGGTAAAGGCGCAGTGGGCGGATGAAACCATTGGTTTTATCACCGACATCCGCTGCTTTGAACTGGTCTAGGAGAGCATAGCCATGAGCGACGAATCTGAAATCATCACCGGCATAGAAGTGCCGGTTTATCTTAAGTACAACTTCACCGCCGGCGCTGCCGCCGCGCGATTCCTTACTCAGGTCAAGAAAGGCGTGTTGACCGGTCAGCGTTGTCCGCGCTGTGAGCAAGTTTATATGCCCCCAAGGGGTTCCTGCGCTGCTTGCGGTGTACCCACTGAAGAAGAGGTTAAGCTGGCCGACAAGGCAACGGTGCAGAGTTTTACTATCGTGCATATCCCAATTCCGGGGAACCCGATTGAGCCGCCTTTCGTTATCTGCAATCTGGTGCTGGATGGCGCCAACGTTTCCTTCATCCACCTGTTGAGCGAGTGTGTGAATGAGGATGTTCACATCGGTCAACGCGTGCAGGCCCAGTGGAGGCCGCAGGAGGAGTGGGATTTCAGCGTGGACAACATCAAGTACTTCAAACCTATCGACGAGCCGGATGTACCGGTGGAGAAGATTGGCAAGTTACCCGTAACCGGCGTGGAGGGCTGATCTATGAAAGAAATTGCAATAGTGGGTTATCACCAGTCCAAATCAGTCTCTGATGCGGGTGCGGTCAATGAAGTCGAGCTGATCATGCCGGTGCTTTCCAAGCTGTATGAACAGGTGGGTATCACCAATGCACAGGACGTGGACTTTGTCTGCTCTGGCAGCTGTGACTACCTGCAGG
Source organism: Bacteroidia bacterium (assembly GCA_047609575.1). Taxonomy (GTDB): domain Bacteria; phylum Pseudomonadota; class Gammaproteobacteria; order Pseudomonadales; family Halieaceae; genus Marimicrobium. The sequence goes on from JBLFXU010000107.1 coordinate 2,774, forward strand.
GTGCGGCCTTTGCCTTCGTGATGGGCGTCGATGCCCTGGGCGCCGTGCCGCCGGTCAAGGAGTCCCATGTGGAGATGGATGCGGCCTGGGCACTCTACGAAGCCATGCTGAAGATTCGTATGGGCCACGCCGACTCGGCGCTGGTGTATGGTTTCGGCAAGTCCTCACCTGGAGAGCTGCCTATCGTGCTGTCCCAGCAGTTGGACCCTTACTACCTTGCCCCATTGTGGGTGGATACGATCTCACTCGCAGCCATGCAGGCGCGTTTGATGCTCGACCAAGGGCTTATTACCGAGAGTGACATGGCGGCGGTGGTATCCCGTTCGCGTCGCAATGCGATGAACAACCCGAATGCGCAGCTCGCAGGTGATGTCTCTGTGGAAGAGGTGTTGGCCGAGGAGACGTATCTCTCACCTCTGCGGCGTTCTGATTGCTCGCCGGTATCTGATGGTGCCAGCGCCGTGGTTATCGCTACGGTAGAAAAGGCGAAGGAGTGGGGTAAGCCCTACGCTGTGATCAGTGGTATAGACCACCGCATTGAAAGCCACAATATGGGCATGCGTGATCTTACCGATTCGGTTTCTACCCGTACCGCAGCGCAAAGCGCGGGTATGGGTAACGGTAAGGTGGATGTGGCTGAGTTGTATGCACCCTTCAGTCACCAGGAAATCATTCTCACTCGCGCCCTGGGCCTGGGTGAAGAAACCAGCATTAACCCCAGCGGCGGTGTGTTGGCGGGTAATCTCATGATGGCATCCGGATTGTCCCGTATCGGTGAAGTCTTTGATCGGATTGTCAGTGGCGAAGCGGAGCGGGGCATCGCCCATACAACCTCCGGCCCTTGCCTGCAGCACAACCTGGTTACGGTCTTAGAAAGAGCGGAGAAAGCGTAATGGCGAATTTGGCAGCAGTGGTCGGTATCGGCCAAACGAGTTACACCACCAGGCGCACTGACGTCTCCATAGCGGGATTGGTGCGCGAGGCGGCGGTGAATGCCCTCGATGATGCAGGGTTGTCCTGGAAGGATATTGACGCGGTGATTCTGGGTAAGGCGCCGGATATGTTTGAAGGTGTCATCATGCCTGAAACCTATTTGACGGATGCGTTGGGCTGTAACGGTAAGCCTATGATGCGTGTGCACACGGCGGGCTCTGTGGGCGGTTCTACTGCTCTGGTAGCGGCATCCCATGTGCAAAGCGGCACGTTCAAGCGCGTTCTAACGGTCTCCTTCGAAAAGCAGTCAGAGTCCAATGCAATGTGGGCCCTGTCTAACCCCCAGCCTTTCTCAACTCATCTGAACGCGGGTGCGGGCGGCTACTTTGCGCCAATCATTCGCGAGTATATGCGCCGTTCAGGGGCGCCCTATGACGTGGGTATCAAAGTGGCGGTGAAGGATAGACTGCACGGCGCACGCAACCCGCTGGCGCATTTGCAGAAGCCGGATATCACCATGGCGGAGGTGGAGGAGTCCTTCATGCTGTGGGACCCAATACGCTTCCTGGAATCCTGCCCCTCTTCTGATGGTGCTTGCGCCATGGTAATAGTGAATGAGGAGCTGGCAGAAAAGGCGCCCAAGAAGCCCGCCTGGATTCGTGGCGTGGCAATGCGCTCTGAACCCACCATATACGCAGGGCGTGAAGAGGTGAGCCCGCAGGCAGGTCGTGACTGCGCGGCAGATGTGTACAAGCAAGCCGGCATTACAAACCCGCGCAAGGATCTGGACTGCGCCGAAGTGTATGTACCGTTCAGTTGGTACGAACCAATGTGGCTGGAAAACCTTGGCTTCGCGCCGGAAGGTGAGGGCTGGAAACTCACCATGGAAGGCGCTACTTCGCTGGACGAGGATGGTGATATCCCCTGGAATTGCTCTGGCGGTGTGTTGTCATCCAATCCGATTGGTGCTTCCGGCATGATTCGTTTCGCCGAGGCGGCGCGGCAGGTGCGCGGTGATGCAGGCGATCACCAGGTTGAAGGTGCGAAGCTGGCGTTGGGCCATGCCTACGGTGGTGGTGCACAGTTCTTTGCCATGTGGGTTGTTGGCGCTGAAAAGTCCTGATCGTTCAGGCGAGGAAATAGAAATGGAAAAGCACTTCAATATGGCGGACATGTTCGAGATGGTCGCCGATAAAGTCCCCGCCCGTGATGCATTGGTGTGTGGCGATCAGCGTGCAACCTATGCTGAACTGGACAAGCGTGCCAATCGTCTGGCGCACTATCTGTCGTCCCAGGGGGTCAAGGCGGGCGATCATGTTGGCCTGTACATGTACAACTGTAACGAGTACCTGGAAGGCATGCTGGCTTGTTTCAAGATCCGCGCCGTGCCCATCAATGTGAACTATCGCTACGTACAGGAAGAACTGCTGTACATCTTCGATAACGCAGACATGGTCGCCTGTATTCATCATCAGGAATTTTCGCCACATATCGATGAGGTGAAAGACTCAGCGCCCGACTTGAAGACGTTTATTTATGTGACAGATGAATCTGGCTGCGACGCCGGTGCCATCGGTAGCATTGAATATGAGACTTCTATGTCTGGCCAGTCTGACGGGCGTGACTTTGAAGAGCGTGCCGACGATGACCTGTTCCTGCTCTACACAGGAGGCACCACAGGCATGCCCAAGGGCGTGATGTGGCCGCACAAAAGCTTGTTCTACGCCGCTTTGGGCGGCGGTGGTTGGTTTCACCCCGACGGACCGATTACCGAGCCGACACAAATAGCCGGGCGCATCGGTGACTTCGCGATTGTGGGTATGGCGCTGGCGCCGCTCATGCATGGCGCTTGCTGGTGGTACGCCATTATCCAGATGCTGGGTGGCAATTGCGTGGTGCTCAATCCCGCGCGCTCAATGGATGGCGCTCAGGTCTGGGACATCGTAGAAAGGGAAAAGGTGAATTCCCTGTCAATCGTCGGCGATGCCATGGGCATACCCCTGCTGGACGCGCTGCGCAATGAGCCGGACCGCTGGGACCTTTCCAGTCTGTTCAGTATTGGCTCCGGTGGTGCAGTGTTTTCTGCATCCAAACAAGAAGAGTTCAAAGAACGCTTTCCGAACGTCATCATCATGAATTCCTTTGGCTCCTCCGAGTCGGGCAATATGGGTTTCGACAGCGGCGAGAAAAAGTCCGAACAGAAAGGGCTGGGCAATGTGGCGCAGTCTGACTTCATGGATGTCATTACCGATATTGAAGGCGAGCCGCACAGCCATGTGCAGCCTGGAGAAACGGGTATTTTTGCCCGGTCGGGCTACATTCCCGTGGGCTACTACAATGATCCGGTGAAAACGGCGAAGACGTTTATAGAACTGGATGGCAAGATTTGGCTGCTGACGGGCGATGAATCGCGTTTAGAAGAGGATGGCTCCATTACCGTATACGGCCGTGGTTCCAACTGCATTAACTCCGGTGGTGAGAAAATCTTCCCCGAAGAAGTGGAAGAGGCGATAAAGGCGCATCCTGATGTATTCGATTGCCTGGTCGTGGATACGCCGGATAATCGATTCGGCAGTAAAGTAACCGCTGTAGTGGCTACGCGAGGCAATAGCAGTGTCACGCTGGAATCGATTCAGGAAGAAGTGCGCAAACACGTTGCCGGTTATAAAGTGCCGCGCGAATTGCATATTGTGGCTCAGATACCCCGGGCGCCCAGCGGTAAACCTGCCTATAAAAAGGCTAAGGAGTTGGCGTTGGGCGGAGACTTCAGGGTCGCTTGATGATCTGGGACTTGCGCTTGTGAGCCTGGTCTAGAGAATCGAAGTGCTTGCGGGTCGAGCATGGTTTTGTTGATTGGCGGCTTTGGGTCTTCTCAAAGGCTTTTTGCCGGGGCTCGCGCCGTTCCAGGGCGGCCCTGTCAGGTCGCTGGCTGAAGTGATCCGAGTACATAAAAGAATCTATAGCAGAGAGGCAGATAGCCGATCAATGCTAAGTCGATAACAGGTAAAGGAACGACAAAATGGCCGAACTGGAAATCAGCACCAAGAACTGCATTGTAGAACAGGATGGCAATGTCCTGATTGTGACGCTTAATCGCCCTGAGGCAAAGAACGCCTTCAGCCCGGAAATGTTGCTGGGGCTTTACAAGGCATGGCGCCTGCTCGACGAAGACGATGATCTGCGCTGCGCAATCCTCACAGCCAATGGCGACACGTTTTGTGCCGGCATGGATCTCAAAGCAGGTGCTGATGGCGAGCATCGCTCTACGGATGAGTTCATGGAGCTTATGGGGACAGTGCCCAATATTCATTGGCAGGCTCTGCTGCGCGACAACCGGCCCTGTAAGCCGCTGATTCTTGCGGTAGAAGGTTATGCGCTTGCCGGTGGTACCGAGATTCTTCAGGGCACTGATATTCGTATTGGCGCCGAGGACTCTATTTTTGGGGTTACCGAGGTCGCCCGTGGTCTCTACCCTATGGCTGGCTCCACGGTTCGCCTGCGGCGGCAGATTCCCTACTGCCTCGCTGCGGAGATTCTCTTATGCGGTGAGCACATTACCGCACAGCAGGCACTGGAGTTTGGCCTTATCAATCGGGTGGTACCCAAAGGAACTACGCTGGCAGTGGCAAAAGAGTTTGCGGCTAAAATTTGCGCCAACGGGCCATTGGCGGTCCAGGCGGTGGTTAAATCCCTGCGCGAACATCAGGAATGCATGCGCGAGGACGAGGCTATGCTGGCCTCCGACGAACTGGCCAACCCGGTGTTCGCCTCGGCAGATGCTAAAGAAGGTATGCGCGCCTTTAAAGAGAAGCGTCCCGCCAAGTTTACCGGCGCATAGATTCGCAGTAGGGGCAATTCGACAGGAGAGTCCATCGAGTCATTGTGCAATCAAATTGCGCTGTACTGCGAGTTGATGACTGATTCTGTTATTGTGTCTGCCTCAAACTATTGCAGGAAAAATCATGTCTGACCGAGCTAGTACCTTTGATGAGATAGTGGCCTCGCGCCGTTCCCTGCGCGCCTTTCTGCCGCAGGCCGCCGATGCTGCCACGCTTGAGGCCGTCTTTTCTGTGGCCCAGCGAGCACCCAGTAACTGCAATACCCAGCCCTGGCAGGTGCATGTGGCTTCAGGTGAAAAGCTCGAAAAAATGCGCAGTGAAATGCCCGACCGTTTTATGAGTGGCCATTTCACGATGGACTTTCCCTACGACGGCTCCTACGAGGGCGTCTACAAAGAACGTCAGTATGCTGCGGCCCAGGCCCTTTACGACGCGGTGGATATTACGCGCGCAGACAAAGCGGCACGGCATGAGCAGTTTATGCGCAATTTCACTTTCTTTGACGCGCCCCATGTGGCGTTTCTGTTTCTGCCAGAGCCCTTCGGTTTGCGCGAGGCGGCTGACATAGGTATGTACGCGCAGACACTGATGTTGTCATTAACCGCCCACGACATGGGTAGTTGCCCGCAGACTGCACTCAGTTTTCAGGCAGATTATGTGCGGGAGTCACTGGGCATCGAAACAAGTAATAAGCTGGTTTTCGGCATTTCGTTCGGTTACCCGGTGCCGGAGGCCTCTGTTAACGCGTGTCTTACGCACCGCGGACCGCTTGATGAAACGGTTACGTTTCACGCGTGATTGGCGCAACTGTTTTAACTTCAGCATTTACCGAACTACGAGAAGGTAATCATGACCGATCTTATACTGACTGAAAACCGCGACGGTGTACTTATCGTTACCTTTAATCGTCCGGAAAAGAAAAACGCGATCAATACCCAGATGTGGATTGATCTGCGGGAAACCTTTCGAGCGGCTTCCCTTGATCCGGATGTGGTGTGTGTTTTGCTTTGTGGCGCAGGCGATAATTTTTGTGCCGGCGTGGATCTTTCTAGCTTCGGAGAGGACAGCCCGGAGGCGGAGCATCCTTTTGAGTCGGCTGCACGCGCC
>JBLFXU010000108.1:0-8643 GCA_047609575.1 Bacteroidia bacterium
TACCTTAGCATAGCTTGTGTCACTAGCCGAAAACATAAGACCTGATGCGACATGTGCAAGTCACTTAGAAACTAGCAATAATCGCGCCAAGAATGGAAAAACCAGCATTGACGGGGTCTGTAGGGGAATCGGCGTGCACCAGGGTACACAGATTGTAAAAATAATTGACGTTTGGCGGGACGCCTTGTCTTTTTATTTAGTAAACCGTATTTCCTACCGTATGCGGCGGTTGGTCGCCGGTAGATGATGCTTCGCGGAGTAGTTGTATGAAAAGTGTTCAGTGGTTGTTTCTCACTCTGTTGACTCTCGGGCTTACGCTGCAGGGCTGCGGTGGAGATGACCGGACGTCGGAAGAACACATCACCGATGCAATGGCCTTTAATGAACTGGGCCAATATGACGCGGCGGTGCTGGAACTCAAGAGTGCGCTGACCAAGTCGCCCGGTAATATGCAAGCCCGCTGGGTGCTGGGTACGATCTACCTGAAAACCGGCGAGACTAGTGCGGCCGTTAAGGAGTTGCAGCGCTCACTGGAATTAGGCCAGGACCAGGAGACGGTATTGATACCCCTGGCTACCGCCTTGCTGTACGAAAGAGAATACTACCAACTACTCGACCAGACAGCGGACATGGCAAATCTAACCGGTGATGCGCAGGTGCGCCTATTGGTGCTGCGCGGCCATGCCAACATTGGATTGAACAAGCTCAGCGAAGCTGACGGGTTGTATGATCTGGCCCTTGGCCTGCGCAATGCAGATGCCGAAGCTAGGCTAGGTAAAGCACGTGTGCAGGCTACTCAGGGCCGGATGGAGAAGGCGCGAGAGTGGATTGCTGCTGCGGTTGAATCTGATCCCGCGCTGAGTTTGGCCTGGTGCCTGCTTGGCGACATTGAGCAGTTTGAGGGTAACCTTAAGGCTGCCGAAGCGGCCTATAACAAGGCCATTGAGGCGCGCCCAGACGGTATTCAAGAACTCTCGGGCCGGGCTTTAGTGCGGTTGTCTATGGGTATAATTGGCAAGGCTGCCGCGGATGTCGGCAAGGCGCGACGCTTGAGTAATATGTCACGGACCAAACAGCCCTTGTTCTACTATGCGATAGGACAACTGGAACTCGAACGCGAGAAGTATGCCCAAGCGGCTAAGGCCTTTGAGATACTGTTGAAATTTGAGCCGGACTATCTTCCGGCCCATTATTACCTGGCTACCGCGAATTATCGGCAGGGCAAAATAGAGCAGGCGGGCCAAGGAGCAACTATGTTCCGCAAGCGGGCTCCCCAATTTACTGGCGGCCATCGACTCTATGCCGCCATCAAATACACCCAGGGTCAGTATGCTCAAGCGCAAGAGGCCTTGGAGTATCTTCTGTCGTTTCTACCAGAAGATGCCTGGTCCCAGGCGATGCTGGCAGATATCGCTGTGCTCCAGGGGAACCCCGGCCAATCCGTGGAAGACGATAAGCGCATCGTTGAGTTGCACCCGGACGCCGTGGAAGCGCACCGCAAATTGGCCCTTGGCTTGATGCTGATTGATGCGGGCCAGGCAAGTCAATAGACTGAAAGCGAGATGTTGTTGTCCACTGTCGCGCTCCCTATGAAACTCTGGAGCAACGGAAATTGAGCCGTGATGCCTATACAGGTCTGGATGACTGGCACCTGCGTGAACAAGCGCGCTTCGAGCCCGACATCGCCATTGCACTCGGAGTGAGTTTTGTACTCTGCGGTCTCGTTGTTTTGGCTATCTGGTCTCTGGGGGTTATGGCGTCTGGGGTTTCTTCTCTCAGGTTTCGGTAGCTGAACTTTCCCATTTTCTGTGATGCGAGGTCTTCGGAGGCGAATTCACTGCCCATGAATGAGCCAGATTTGTCTGAGGATGAAATGCATTTCGCGCGATCAATCGCTGGCAAATACAGCGATTGATCGTCCGAACCCACCCAGTGGGTAAATGTGAAAATGGCGGAGCCCTTCAGGTCTCATGGTCAGTCGAAGACAAGCCTCTTATCGCCGTCATCGGGGACTTCCAGCACTCGCTCTCGCATGATACGACCGATTTCGCGTTCGTCTGCGGTTTACAAAAGTATGGCGCGATCAGCGCTAGCTGACTCGTGCGCCTGATTTTTCCGAAGGTTATAACTTCCGTTAGTATGATTCAACTGGCGCCGAGAAGCTGTTGGCCACCCTGGCGTCCATTTTTCATCCGCTTATGTTTGGATCAGTGAGCGGTGCACTCTAATGCCCTGATTATTGTGTGAAAAAATGCCAATACAGTGGAGCAGTGCAGTCCGTCACAGACGGGCACGGCGCCTTTGCTGAACATGGCGAAATGTTCCATAATAGTTGTTGTTGGTTCTATGTAGACTTCCCTGTTTTAGAGAGTTGGTTCCATAACAACTTATTGTAATAGCTAGGTAACGACTCGATGAATATAAAAATAATGGCACTGCGTATGCGCGGCACTATTCTGTTGATGTTCTGCGCAGTCTTGGTGGCTTGCGGTGGCGATAATGTCACTAGCGCTGACCATCTGGATAGAGCCCAAGTGCTGCTTGAGGAGCGTAATAAGCTAGGGGCGGTTATCGAGCTGAAAAACGCGTTGCAGAAAGATGTTCAAAATGGCAAGGCGCGGAGTTTACTGGGCCAAACTTACTTTGCTCTGGGCGACTACCAGAGTGCTAGGAAAGAGCTCATGAAGGCCATGGGTAGCGGTGTCGACATAATCGTTGTTATACCGGTATTGGCGAAAACGTTACTGAGCCTGGGAGAGGTTGTTGAGCTGGAGAGTCTGCCTGTTGATGGGCTCGACCCCGAGGGGCGATCTTTGGTTCAGGCAGCAAAAGGCCTTGGGCGCGTGTTCTCAGGAGACCTGATTGCGGGCAAAGAGATGATTGCAGCCGCAATGGCTAACGAGCCTCGTTCTCCCTATGCCGAGGTAGCGCAGGCACGGTTGTCTATGGCCGAAGAGAGAATTGATGAAGCGCGAGCGCAACTAGAGGCAATCTTCAAAGACATTCCCGGCTACGGTCCTGCCTGGAACCTGCTGGGTGACATTGAAGCTGCACAGAAAAACTCCAAGGATGCCGAGTATGCTTATACGCAGGTTTTGAAATTGTCGCGCCGCAGTTTCGATGCGCGACTTAATCGAGTAATGATGAGGATTTACCAGAACAACTATAAGGGAGCGAGGGAAGACCTTAAGCAATTATCAATTGATCACCCAGGGCCATCCAATGTTCATCCAGGGGCCAATTTTGCCGCGGGGATCGTGCACCTTAAATCCAAGAATTATAAGATGGCGAAACCTGCATTTGGCAAGGCCTCAGAGTATTCCGAGGCCTACCCGCTGAGCCATTATTATTTGGCAGCCATCCATATGGAGGACGGTAATCAAGAACAGGCTCTCAGTCATATCTATCAATTTCTGGCGATCCTCCCTGGCAGTGTAGTAGGCGCCAAGTTGGCCGCTAAGCTGGAGTTGAATCAGCAAGGTTTTGGCGCGGCCCGGCGGTTGCTCGATCCTATTGTCTTCGAATATCCAAAGGATATCGATTCGTTAAATATGCTCGCAAGTGCCTATCTGGGGACAGGCAAGGGTAGTGAGGGGGTGGCCTTGTTGGCCAAAGTCGCGCAACTACAGCCGAATTCGACCGAGGCTAAGGTCAGACTAGGGGCGGGTTTTCTTGCGGCTGGGAACGAAAAATTGGGCATAGCGACCCTGGAGGGTTTGCTGACGGCAGACCCGAGCTTTGAGCAGGCAGATATCCTCATCGTTCTCAATCATTTGCGCACACGAAACGGGGATGCAGCTGTAGAGGCTGCCCAAGCTTATCAACAGCGCAATCCCGAGAGCACAACATCATATAATCTTCTGGGCCGGGCTTATCTGGCCGCTGAGCGCTCTGATGATGCACGTCAAGCGTTTGAAAAAGCAGTCGAACTGCGCCCGGATGATCCAGGCGGTAATGTCAGTCTGGCGGAATTCAAGTTGGCCGCGAAGGACTTCGAGGGCGCTCGTAAGCACTATGCGCGCGTGTTGGAGAAGAACCCGGATCACATGCAGACACTGATGAAAGTGGCGGCATCTTATGCGCTGGAAGGTCGTGAAGAAGAAATGTTTGCCAGCCTCGACAAGACAATCGAGGCCCATCCACGGGCTATGGAGCCGCACCTGATAAAGGCCAGGTACCATATCGCCAAAGGTAATCTTGAAAAGGCCAACGGCGAGTTCAATGCGTTGACGCCGGAACAGAAAGAACACCCCGATGCACTGGTTACAATGGCCGGGATGGAGCTTGCAGCGGATGAACACAATCAAGCGCATCACACGATAGAGCAGCTCATTCGCCTCAGACCGAACGTTAGCCAGTATCATTATATGCGGGCCAAAGCACTGGCTGGAGCAGGTGACCGTGACAACTTCACCCTGGCACTGGAGCGCGCGGTGGAGCTGGATCCCGATCACTTTTATGCGAAACTTGCCCTGGCTAGACTCAGCCTTATGACTGGCGATAGTGAAAAGTTTAACCAGTTATTGTCTGGCCTACGTGAGGTCGCGCCTGAAAACCCTGATGTCATGAAGCTAGAGGTGGCTTCGGCTGATTTGAGAGGTGACGATGAGTATGCTGGCCACCTTTTGCAAACGCTTTATGATCAGTCGCCAACTGTAAACAACGTTATCCCACTTGCCTCGCATTTTGAGAAGATGAGTGATGCCCCTGCTGCGATTGAGTTACTGCAGAAATGGTCTGCAGAGTTCGGCGACAATTTTCAGGTAAGTACCAAGCTTGCGCAGCTTTATGGCGATATGAACGATATAGACAACGCAATCGTTGAATACGAATCGATCCTGGCGCAGGACAACAGCAACATTGTCGCGCTCAATAATTTGGCTTGGTATCTGTTGGAGATTGATGCGCAGGCGTCGCTTGCTCATGCGGAACGAGCGTTTGGTATCTCGCCAGATTCCAGCTCGGTTTTAGACACATTGGCTATGGCTCAGCTTAAGACAGGTCGGTTGGTAGAGGCACGTCGCACCATAGACAGAGCGCTTGCCGAGTCTCCCGATAGCCCGGATATGCAGTTTCACGAAGCCCAAATTCGCGCTCAGGAAGGTGATCGAGCGGGTGCCATTAAAGAGCTCACCCGTCTACTTGCTGAGCATGAAGCATTCTTTGAGCGCGACAAAGCAGCGGCGTTTCTGCGTAGTCTCTCGAAATAATCCAGCGCCTTAGGATGTTGCAGACAGTCTGTATCGCCGTTCAGACTTTCAGCCCCAGTCGCTCTAAGAGGTTATATAGCGTTGGCCGGGTGATGCCAAGGGTGTTGGCTGCGTCGGTAATATTGTCATTGCAGTGGTTCATTGCGCGAACAACGGCCCTACGGTCCGCTTCTTCGCGCACTTCTTTAAGGTTTAGGGGCAAAGGCTCCAGGCCTTCATCCGCTAATTCAAGATCTTCAGGCGTTATTTGGTGACCGTCGGCCATGATTACCCCGCGCTTTATCTTGCTCTCCAGCTCCCGAACATTGCCAGGCCAGCCATGTGCTTCCATAGCCGAGATTGATGCTGAAGAAAATTCCTTTACGTTGCTTTTGTATTCATCAGCCAGCACGTTTAGGAACGATTTTGCGAGCACCAGGACGTCGCCGTCGCGATCTTTCAGAGGCGGTATATCCAGTACAATTTCACTAATGCGGTAGTACAAATCTTCCCGAAAATGCCCCCGTTCGATCAAGGCTGGCAAATCCTGATGAGTCGCACAGATAATACGTACATCCACTGGTATTTCCTTGCGTCCACCAATTCGTTCGACGACTCGTTCCTGCAGGAATCTCAATAGCTTCGCCTGTAATTCCATGGGCAGATCGCCGATTTCATCAAGGAACAGTGTGCCTTCATGGGCGTACTCGATTTTTCCTGGTGTCGTTTTGGCGGCTCCGGTAAATGCGCCTTTTTCATAACCGAAAAGTTCACTCTCCAGCAAGTTTTCTGGAATTGCCGCACAGTTAATGGCGACCATTGGTTTCTCAGCGCGCGGGCTAAGCTCGTGCAGCGCTTGCGCACAGCGTTCTTTGCCAGTTCCGCTGGCCCCGAGCAGTAGAGTTGTGATGTTGGAAGGCGCAATTTTTTCGATGGTTCGACAGACTTTCAGCATCTGTGGGCTAGCAGTAATGATGCCCCGCAAGGGCATGTTCTGGTCATGCTGTTGCAGCCGACGGTTTTCCCGCTCCAACTCATAAACATGGTGGGCGCGGTCTACCAGTAACGAGAGCATTTCGGGATCGGCTGGTTTCTGATGAAAATCATACGCGCCAAGGGCGATGGCCTTTACAGCGTTGGACCGTTCGTTGTCCCCCGTAACGACGATCACCTTCGTTTCTGGCGCTAGTGCCAGAATCTCACTGAGTGTGGCTAGCCCCTCCGTAACGCCGCCAGGATCAGGAGGAAGTCCCAAATCAAGCAGAACAACGCCCGGCTGCACTCGACGCAAGTGATTTATGGCCTCACTGCGATCTCCGGCGATTTCAACCTGATAGTCTTCAAACGCCCACCGCAGCTGGTTCTGCAGCCCCTTGTCGTCTTCAACTACCAACAGGTACTTCTTTTCGTCTTTCACGACTTTTCTACCTTAGTGAGAAAATGGTTCATCCTATGTTGCCGTAACGGTCTCTCTTGGAATGCTGACTCTGAACAGGGAGCCCTCACCCGGGATACTCTGTACCTTAATGTCGCCACCCAGGCTGCGAATAAAATCTCTGCTCTCGAAAGCGCCAATGCCCATGCCCGTCAGGCCTTTGGTGGAGTCGAATGGCTTAAACAGGCGCTGTCGAATAAAATCCTCATCCATGCCAACCCCGGTATCCTCTATTTCAATTAGTGCACCAATATCGCTGGCTTTGAGTCTTACCTGCACACTGCCCGATTTACCTGTCGCATCTTGTGCGTTGTTGATCAGGTGGCCAAAAACTACGCGTAGGCGTTCCCGGTCGCAGTGCAGTGGAAAAATTAGGTCTTTGTTTTCCAGTTCGGGGGAGGGTGCGCGCAAGCAACAATCGGCGACAACCTTTTGCAGGAGTTCGGATAGCTCGAACTTTCGGTAGGTGGTCGCGGTGCTTCCCGGTGCTGCATCACTGCGTAGCTGGACCATCAGGTTGCTCATGCGATCAACTGAGTTGCTCACCGTATCGACCATATCATCGATGAACGCTGGATTGTGCTTATGCTTCTGCGCGTTGGCGACCATCAGTGACTGTTGTGCAAGAATGTTCTTCAGGTCGTGTATGACGTATGCCGAAAGCCTGTTGAAGGCTTCGAACTGACGCGATTCCATCAGTGCCTGGTCCGACTGAAACTGAGCGAGCTGACTGGCGGCTTGTCGAGAGGCTACTTTCAATAAATCGCGATCTTCCCAGTTAAGATCCCAGGGCAACTCTGGCTCTCGCAAGAGCAGGATGCCCTGCAGCTTTTGCCCGAAGATCAGGGGTATGATCAGCCAGGCCCGCGCTATACCAAGCAGGTCGGGAGGTAAGGCGAGGTTACGATAAATATCGGGTGACCGGCGCCATTCGCGCAGGTCAATGATCCATTCTTGCTCTTCCAGCCAGGCCGGCAAATTGCCTAGATCAATCTCGGTTCCAGGGGCTGGCATTTCCCAGTGTGCCTGAAGTGCATAGCGATGTTCCTCGGAGCGACCCCAGAGTAGGCCGGAGGGACTTTTGGCCAGGTTGGCGACGGCCCTGGTAATATTTGTTGGCACGTCGCCTTCACCGCTGGCGAGCAAGCGAGTGAATTCCAGCCACTCTATGCGGTAATCGTATTTGTAGCTGAAGAAATTTTTGCTTAACCAGACCCGTACATGCGCACGAATGCGACCCGAAAATAGCAGCACAATCAACGTGAGACCAGCAGCGCAGAGGAATGCGATCTGCAATACCCCGCTCCAACTGCCCCCAAGGTAAGAGATGAAATAGGCAGCCAGAGACATGGCGATCAGATAGATGCCCGACGCCATTAGCGTCAAAGAGTGAAAGGCTACATGACGAGATAGATACATGCGCCTAGGGGCTTCGGTGCTTTCCTTGCGCTTGGTTCTGGCTGTACTGATAACCATCAAAATGGCAGCCATGGCACTAACAACGCCGCGGACCTGCCATACGTTCGCTTCGAGATTTCTGAGCATAAGGGCTTCGGCATACATAAAAAAATCGAAGGCGAACAAAATTCCCAGGCCGATGCATAAGTGTTTGGTCGACCACAATTCGCTCTCGTTGCTATTGCGAAAAAACTGTTCGAGTAAAAGTAATCCAATGATCGATATTGCAAGCCAGGTACCAAACAACAGATATGTGGCGAGATCGTAGGTCAGTGCCATTGCATCTGTTAGTGGTTCTGTGCCGAGTTGGATCGCAAGTAGGACAAGGACGCTGACGGCATACCAGGGTATCCATCGGTCGGTGGTCAGAATATGGTTGGTACCCTGCAAGCGAAGTCCGAGCATCCGAATTAGCAGAAAAACCCAGGCTGCATTGCGGACCAATTCGGTGGCCACCATCAGTTTTATCAAGGGTTCAGGAAGGAGCGTGGATAGGGTAATTGCGCCTGCCCACAGTGCGGTTAGTGCGCTGGCGATGCACAGCGGAACTCCCAACTGGTT
>JBLFXU010000109.1:0-8599 GCA_047609575.1 Bacteroidia bacterium
ACGCCGGCACGGTTCTGGTCGAATCGGTTTGTCTGGTTTTATTGCTTGCTGGCGCGGGTGCCAAAGCCGGTGCGGCCAGCGACTCAGTAGTAGAGGCCCTGGTCATCTATAACAGCCTGCAAACCGAGTCGCTGTAGACGTTGATTGTAAAAACTTTGTAAGGCGGGGAAGTTGCCTGAGGTCAGTAAAGTGTGAGCCATACTATTGATTGCCATGTTTCCCCCACGTTGCGTTGCTATCAGGACTTCATGTTTTCCGGTCCCCAGTAAGCTTTCATACTGTTGACCTTGCCAGCATCATTGAATTCGAACACGTCGATGATATCAATCTCTACGCCAGGCATAAGTACCTGGAAGGGAAAGGCCACGGCATTGCCAGAGCAGCGTGGTTGGCCACTCAGTGCGAGTTTTGCACCTGAGCTAAGCGCGCCCTCGTAAAAGGCGCACACTGCTTCAATACCCACATGGACATCGGTACCCACGGGGTCTTCAACGATGGCATCATCCGCATAGATTTCACGGATCAGTTCCATGCTCTGCTTGTCGAATGCCTCGACATATTTGTGCACCATGGCAATCTTATCAGCAACTTCCATTGTGTAACTCCTGGTTCAGTAGCCACAGAGTGTGGCGTAGCGGTCCTTGTGAAACCCGGAATCGCCAAAAATCTGCATGGCGACCCGGGCGCGCTTCAAGAAGAAGCCAATTTCAAGCTCATCGGTAACGCCGATGCCACCGTGCATTTGCACGGCCTCGTTGGTAACCAGTTTGGCTGTTTCGTTCATTCGTGTCTTGGCCAGGCTGGCCATTAATGGCAGCTGCCCCGGGTCCTCGTCTACAGTCGATAGCGCCTGTAGAAGCACTGACCGACCCAGTTCCAGTTCTGACTGCATATGGGCAGCCCGGTGCTGTAGCCCCTGGAAGGTGCCGATTAGCGCGCCAAACTGCTCGCGCTCTTTCAGGTAAGTCACGGTGCGTTCGAAGCATTCCATGGCGTAGCCCATCATTTCTGCGGCGATGGCAATACGACCACGGTCAAGTACCTGCTCAAGCGCCTCCCATGCTTCACCGGGCGTGCCCAGGATGTCGGTAGCCGGAACGCGAACGTTGTCGAAGCTGATATTTGCCGCATTGCGGCTGTCCATCATGATGGCCCTGGTGCAAGTGACGCCCGCTGCTTCGCGATCGACCAACAGCAGGGAGAGTCCCAGATGATCATTTTGTTCACCATCGGTGCGGGCGACAACAACCAGTTTGTCCGCGCTGTGGCCGTCCAGGACAAAACACTTATTGCCATTGATGACGAAGTCGTCGCCTTCGCGCACTGCAGTCGTAGAGATGGAGCCGGGATTGTGATGGTGGTTCTCTTCCAGCGCCAGGGCGAGGGAGAGTGTTCCGTTGGCAATAGAGGGAAGCAGGGCCTGCTTCTGGGTCTCGTTGCCAGCCAACAGCACGGCCGAAGCACCTACTACAGCAGAGGCAAATAGCGGGGAGGCCGCAAGCGTTCGGCCAGCTTCTTCCAGCACAACACCTAGCCCGAGGAAGCCAAAATCAAGACCGCCATATTCTTCCGGCAAAATGATGGACGCCCAGCCCATTTCGGCCATCGTCTGCCACAGTTCCTGTGAGTATCCGGTGGCGTCCTTGTCATCGCGCAGCTTGCGCAGCGCTGCCACGGGCGCATCCCGAGATAGCAGCTCCCTGGCGGAGTCCTGCAGCATGCGTTGATCTTCGTTGAGTACCAAAGCCATTTTTAATTACTCCTAGGGTTGCGGCAGTTCAAGCACGTTTTTGGCGATCACGTTGAGCTGAACTTCAGATGTGCCACCGGCAATCGTCATCGCCTTGGACATGGCCCAAAGGCGAACGGTATCGATTTCAAGTGAGTTGAAGCCTTCGCCTTCCCAGCCCAGACCGCGGCTGCCAAGGATGGCCAGCAACAATTCGCTCTTGGTTTTTTCCGCTTCGGTGCCGACGTACTTCATGACTAGCGGAGCCGCGCTGCGAATGCCGGCAGCCTTTTCCTCGAACGTCCGAAAATGCGTCAGGGCCACGGCCTGCATCAACATGTCGTACTCGACAAGCTCATTGCGCAGACGGGAGTCGGCGATTTTGCCGTCGGCGAACTCCAGATACTCGTGTGCGGCTGCACTGGGCACCATAATCTCGCGTGGCGAGTCAGAGCCCATTTCTGCCATTAGCTTGCGCTCATGCACCAACAGGGCTTTGGCTACCGACCACCCCTTGTTCAATTCGCCCACCAGGTTTTCCTTGGGCACTTTGACGTTGTCGAAAAAGGTCTGGCAGAACTCGGATTCTCCGCTGATCAGCGCGATCGGCGTGGTAGAGATACCGGGGTCATCCATGTCGACCAGCAAAAAACTGATCCCCTCCTGCTTCTTAACATCTGGATCGGTGCGTACCAGACAGAAAATCCAATCGCAGCGATCCGCCGCTGTTGTCCAGATTTTGCTGCCATTAATCAGGAAGTGGTCGCCCTTATCCTCGGCTTTACATTGCAAGCTGGCCAGGTCTGAGCCGGACCCCGGCTCTGAATAACCCTGGCACCAGCGCAGTTCGCCATTCACGATGCCGCGGATGTGCTGCTGCTTCTGCGCGTCGTTGCCATATTCCAGTAGCGCCGGCCCAAGCATCCAGAGACCCAGGCCATAGATGGGCGGGCGAGCGCGTATGGCTTTCATTTCTTCTTTGAGAATGCGCGCCTGGCGTGGATCCAGAGCTGCACCGCCGTATTGCGTGGGCCACTCGGGTGCAGTCCAGCCCTTGTCGCGCATGCGTTCGAACCAGGTTTGTGCGTCTTCGCTGGCGAAGCTGCCCCGACGGCCGCCCCAGTACTGCTCCTCGGGGACTACGGGCTGGCGCTGGCTCTGGGGGCAATTGGCCTCAAGCCAATCCCTTACATCCAGTCGAAACTGCTCCAGATCTTCCAAAATATCTCTCCCAATGGGTGCTGTCACGGTTCTGCCCTCTTTCTAGCAACCGGCGAGCATGCGCCGCGGAAGCCGTATGATACGGGGGCTAACAGGGCGAATAAAGGTATCTCAGGGGCAGTTCAAGACAATGGCTCAAAATGTCAGTCCGGGGTGACTAATTACTCCAGCTTGTCTCTTGCAGATGGGGGCAGATCGCGACAGATCAGCGCGGCTTAGAGCTACAAACCGCTGAATTTGACCCAGCTGACCTTCGTGGGCATGCTCACGTTCCGCTATATGAGGACGACAGGATGAATCGATTTACTGACAGGGTTGTGATTGTGACAGGGGCTGGCAGCGGTATTGGCCGTGCCAGTGCGCTGCGTATAGCCGCAGAGCAAGGCAAGGTGTTCTGTTTAGACCTGGCCGCAGAAGCGCTGGAAGCAACGGTGACTGAAATTACCCAAGCGGGTGGCGAGGCCACGGCGCAGGTCTGCGATATCTCTAATCAGGACAGTGTGCAGGGCAGCGTAGAAGCCTGCATTGCGCGCTATGGCAGTATCTACGCGTTGGTGAATATGGCGGGCATTCTGCGCTTTGACGATACCAGTGTCCTGGAGACGGCCCATTGGCAGAAAGTCATAGACGTGAATCTCACTGGTACGATGTTCATGTGCCGCGCGGTTCTGCCGCACCTCATCGAAAGCGGCGGTAGTATTGTGAACGCAGCGTCCACGGCGGCACTGGCTGGCCTGCCCTGCGGTTTATCTTATTCGGCAAGCAAGGGAGGGGTGCTGGCAATGACCCGTAGTATTGCCGTGGAATATGCGAAACGGGGTGTCCGGGCTAACTGTATCTGCCCGGGTGATATCAATACGGGTATGACTGACGGTATTGGCTTTCCGGAAACAATGGATTTTGACTTGATGCCCCGAATTATGTCGCTGACTGGTGCCAAAGGGCCTGAAGTGGTCGCGGGTGTGATAGCGATGTTGGCCTCCCAAGACGGCATTCATATCACGGGTGAAGATATATTGGTCGACGGTGGCACGCTGGCCTGAGTACCGGGATTCGGTCAGCTCAACACTATTGGGATTCGGTCAGCTTGACCTGGTAGCTAAAGGATTGTTCTTGTCGCTTCGTTTTGATAGTGATTTTGTCCCCAGGTTTGTGCGCTTCCAGGATGCTGAAATAGTCGTCCTGGGAGTGGACTTCCCGGTCTTCCACATGGGTAATAATGTCACCCAGCACGATTTCACCGCGGCTGTTGCGGTAGGCGCCGCTCATCCCTGCCTCGGCTGCCGGTAGTCCCGGATAAACCTGAACGACCGGGAGGCCCTTGATGCGGTAGCGTTTGGTCCAGCGGTCGCTGGCCAGTTCCACGCCAATCTGCGGGCGCAGTACCTTGCCGTATGCGATCAGCTGCGGCACCACTGCTTTCACAGTATTAACGGGAATGGCAAAGCCGATGCCGGCACTGGCCCCTGAAGGACTATAAATCGCTGTATTGACGCCGATCAGTTGTCCCAGGGAATTGAGCAATGGCCCGCCAGAATTGCCTGGATTAATGGCGGCATCGGTTTGAATGACGCCGCGAATCGTCCTGTTGCTGGGCGCGCGAATTTCCCGGCCTAGCGCACTGACGATGCCTGTTGTCAGGGTGGTGTCCAGGCCAAATGGATTGCCAATGGCCAGCACCTTGCGACCCACAGTGAGTTCCGATGAGTCGCCCAGAGGTAATGTCGAGAGATCGCCCGGAGGGTTTTCTATGCGCAACACCGCTAGATCCTTTTCCGGTGCCACACCGATCACCTGGGCGGTGTGCTCCGAGCGGTCTTGCATTGTCACAGTGAGCTTGTGCGCGCCGGCAATGACGTGGAAATTTGTCACGATCAGGCCTTGCTTGTCCCACACAAAGCCCGTGCCGCTGCCGCGCGGAATTTCCCTCACATCGAGGCTGAATATACTGCGCCGCAGGGCAGTATTGGTGACATATACCACGGCCGGACTGGCCTTGCTAAAAATCTCTGTGGTGTTGGCCTCGTCTTCTGTGGCAAAACTAAGATAGTCCAGCTCTTCCCCTACTGCGGGTTGGTGCATTAGGGAAGTGCACAGTGCGGCGGCTAGGATGTACCCGTACAAGGCGTTAGCTCCCTGCGGAGGCGAACGCATCCCTGAAGGCGAGAATACGTTTGGCATTGGCTCCCAGATCGCCAAGGCCTACCCGGCTGACCGAGCGCAGGTCAATTTTCGTGCCCTGGGCGTTACTTGTGACCCGAATGACCACATCATCCTTGAAGGCCATGATAGCGGTGCTTTCGACCGCCTCGATGATGCCCTTGTCACGGTCCTGGAAGTAGATCTCCCAGCCCAGGTCTGTTGCCACCTTTACGGCCTGGCTGAAAGCCTCATCGATAGAAGCCGGGCTGCTAATGGTCTGCAAATCGGGGTAGGCGGCGAGCTGCTGCTCGATGAAATCGGGCTTGATGTCCAGCGGGTTTGATTCTGTGCCACGCTGTTGCAGCGCGGTCACAAATACGGGCGGATTTTCTGTGTCTGTTGTAATGTCGTGAATGCGTGGCGCATTGCCGCCACCTAGCGTTAGGGACATCGTTAGTGCGGTTCCGGGGATCGCCAGCAGCAGGCGTTTGGCGGTGTCACCGCGAGCGGAGGCGAAGCGTGGTAGCAGTAGCAGGATAACGAACACGATTGCCATCAAGACACTGCCCATGGTGGCTATGGCGTAGAGACCCAGACCCTGTGTCCAGGCGCCGGAGCGCACCGTGAGCACGGCGAGCGGGATAATGATGAGCAGGGTCAGGGCTATGTATCCGGCCCAGCGTATTAGTCCTGGTGTGCTGTTGGTCTGGTTCATGACGGTTGCTTCCTCGATCGTTAGGCAGGGCGCAAGAATACTACTGGTCGCTGGCGCTGGCGAGGGCATTGAATGGTTCAATTGGGTAGCCCCCGCGTGGGCTTTCGCGGCGAAGGTTTGAGCTTGGCCGGATCATCTGCTTAACTGGCGCGCACTTTAAGGGCAGCCAAGGCTGTATCGTCTTACCAGAGGTGAATGGCACATGGGTAGAGTAGAGGGAAAGGTCGTCATCGTGACGGGCGCAGCCAGTGGAATGGGCAAGTCAGATGCCGTGTTACTGGCCGCCGAGGGCGCAAAAGTAGTGGTCACCGACATGAACGAGCAAGACGGCCAGGCGGTCGCAGACAGCATTGGTGAGAATGCGGTTTTTATGTCGCTCAACGTTACTGACGAAGAGAACTGGAAACAGGTTGTCGCCAGTACTGTCGAGACGTTCGGTGGACTGGATATCCTGGTCAACAATGCAGGCATGATTGCCCTGGGGAATATTGTCGATACTGAGCTGGAGTCCTGGCGACTCATTAACGCGGTAAACAGCGAGGGCGTATTTCTGGGCTGCAAGCATGCCATCCCTGCAATGGCTGAATCTGGCGGCGGTTCTATCATCAATATGTCTTCCGTTGCCGCATTGCATGGCCAGTCTTTTGTCGCCGCTTATTCGGCCAGTAAGGGTGCCGTGCGGGCCCTGACCAAGAGCGTCGCCATGTACTGCAAAGAACAGAAGAACGGTATTCGCTGTAACTCGGTGCACCCTGATGGTGTAAAGACACCGATGGTGGTCAAGGTGGCTACCGGAAAAGAAACTGCCACGCAGGAGGAGATCGAGGAAATCGGCAAGTTTGGCAATATGTGTGAGCCAGAAGATATCGCTAACCTGGTGCTGTATCTGGCGTCTGACGAGTCGCGGTTTGTGAATGGTACAGAAATGATAATCGACAACGCCTCTACCATCACACCGCCGCTGGGAGTCTAGGCGAAAAATCGGAGAGCTAACCAATGGAAAAGCTGATGTACTCGCTGTGGAAGGATCCAGCCCTAACGGCTGATGATTTCCGAGACCAGCTCCTGCAGGAACTCGTGCCGACATTGAATGCCGCCTCCGGAATACACGGACTGCGTCTGTGTGTTGCGGATAGCGCTGTAGCTGATGCCGTCGGGCGGCGCATGGAAAGTCATGCGCCGGTGCCGGAAGGTATGCTGTCACTGTGGGTACATGATGCCGGTGGTGCCCAGCAATGGGAGCCGCTTGTCGCGAAACATGTAGATCGCTTCGCAGCCTATCTCGTGGCAGAGGCCGAGCCTCTTATTGCCAGTCAAGTACACCCTTCAGTATCGGGTGAGCGGCAATTTGGCATGTGCCATGTGGTGTTCATGTCACATCCCGCTGCAATGGACCAGGAGGCGTGGTTCAAGGTATGGAAGGGCAGTCATACACAGGTGGCAATCGATACTCAGTCGACCTTCGGCTATCGCCAGAATGTGGTGGTGCGCGCGATTACTGAAGGCGCTCAGCACAGTCACGCAATTGTAGAAGAGAACTTTCCGCCAGAGGCGATGACGTCAGATCATGCCTTCTACAATACTGGCGGCGATGAGGCCGTCCTGAAAAAGCACATGACGGCCATGATGGAGAGCTGCGGTCGTTTTATTGACTTCGAGCACATCGATGTCATTCCGATGAGTGAGTACCTCATTCGGCCTGTTGCAACGCCCTGATTCTATCTTCAAGCGGTGGGTGAGTGCGTCGTAGAGCTGACAACCCCTGCTTGAGCTGTTCGCTAATACCGAAGGCAGTCAGCTCGCCAGGCATATCCTGTGGCATATTCTGTTCCATCTGCAGCCTTTGCAGGGCGCCAATCATGTGCGCTGGGGTCGTTAAAGTCGCACCCGCGTGATCCGCGCGATACTCCCGCCAGCGCGAAAATCGGGCCACGATCATGCTGGCCAATATGCCCAACGCAATTTCTGCCACGATAGTGACAACGTAATAGCCTATGCCGTAGCCACGCTGAGTCTTGAATACGACGCGATCTACAGTGTGTCCAATGATGCGGGCCAGGAACATGACGAAGGTGTTGACCACGCCCTGGATCAGCGTCAGCGTGACCATGTCGCCATTGGCCACGTGGCCAATTTCATGCGCCATGACCGCTCGCACTTCTTCAGGTGTAAAGCGGCTCAGCAGACCTGCGCTGACTGCTACAAGGGCCGCATTCTTGTTCCAGCCGGTGGCGAAAGCATTGGAAGCCTCGGAGGGAAAGATACCCACTTCCGGCATGCCGATGCCGGCTTTTTTGGCCAGCTCGGCTACGGTGTCCACCAGCCATTGCTCTTGGGCGTTAGCGGGTTGTTCGATCATTTGAATGCCCGTACTGCGTTTCGCCATCCATTTGGACAGGAAGAGGGACAGCAGAGATCCGCCAAAGCCGAACAGGGCGCAAAAAATCAACAGTGAGCTGAGGTTCAGGTCGACGCCATTGGCCGCCAGGATGCCCTCCAGTCCCAGTAAATTAAAGATGAAGCCAGCCAGTACCAATACGGCCAGGTTGGTGCCAAGAAACAGCAGGATTCTCATGTACGTCGTACTCCGATTGAAGCCCTGTTACGCCCGCTGACTAATGCGACAGACGGTCGTGATTAATGAGTGTTACCGGAATAGATAGCCGACCGGCATTGCCACTGGTATCTCTGAGGTATAGGGACGATTGCTCCAAATTTCAAGTGGTGATGAAACGATCTGTGCAAATCTTCGGCAGCCGTAGTGCTTGATCCTTCCCGGGTGATTTGTCGAA
>JBLFXU010000110.1:0-8507 GCA_047609575.1 Bacteroidia bacterium
CCGCGCTTTAGGCCGACAGTCAATGCAGCGCCGATCGCGCCGACAAGACTCAGGATCGCCGTGCCCAAAAGCAGACTGACAACAAGCGCCACGATGGCCTGTGTTGGCAGGTTTAACATTAACGCAAATAGCGGTGACGCCAAGGCCAGCGGCAACCCGGTCACCACCCAGTGTGCAGAGACGTAGGACAGTACGGACAAATACAGAGGCTGCGGTGCTAGTAACAGCTGCTCCATACTGCCGTCATCAAAATCACCTCGGAACACAGTGTCTGACGTTAACAAATTAGACAGCAGCGCGATGATCCACAATACGCCCGGCGCAAAGTCTGCCAGCCGATCGGGGGCAGGCCCAAGGCCCAGCGGGAACAAAGCAACCACCATCGCGAAGAAGAAAAGAGGATTGCCAATTTCGATTGGCCGCCGCATAGCGAGCAATAGCTGGCGCCGAAACAGTGCAACACAAAACTGCCTGGCGCCTGTTGTAGCCACTAGTTCAGCCCCGTGCGCAGATTCAACAGACTCACCGGATATGCAACGCTCAGCGACTGGTGCGAGGTGATAACTGCCGCGCCACCGTTTGTGACATGCTTTACCAGCAGCTCCTCCAGCTCCGCCACACCCTTGCGGTCTATCGCGGTGAAGGGTTCATCAAGTAACCACAACGCAGCAGAAGAAAGATAAAGCCGCGCAAGATTCACTCTTCTATGCTGTCCGGCGGACAATGTGTGACTGGGTACATCTTCATAACCGTAAAGCCCAATTCGCGACAGAGCTGCTTCAATATCATGCTCGGGAAAGTTCTCTCCACTGGCATGTAAAGAAAGGTTTTCTCTTGGCGTGAGCATACTCTTCACGGCGCTCTTGTGGCCCAGATACAGCGGCGGCGCCACGCACTCGACCTCACCTTCATAACCATAGCGGGACAGACCGGCCAGAATGCGCAACAGGCTGGTCTTTCCTGCACCGTTTGCTCCCTCAATCTGCACCAGTTGACCGCTGGCAACTTCAAACGATAGCGATTCGAACAGCTCCCGGCCTCCGCGGCTCAGAGTTAATGAGCGAGCGGTTAACAAGGGTGTTCCGCTGACCATCAGAGGCTGGCCATTAGACGTTGACCAGAGATATGGCAGGCACGTGCAGATCGGAATCACGCTCAAGCGTTAGATTCTCGAAATCGAACAGTGACGTATCCCCTAACTGCGAAGGTGCGATGTTGCGAATACTACGAAAAATGGACTCGGTACGCCCGGGATACTCTCGCTCCCAGTCCGCGAGCATCCGCTTCACCTGGACACGCTGCAGATTCTCCTGGGAACCACAGAGATTGCAGGGAATGATCGGGTACTCATTATACTGCGCGAAGCTAGCGAGATCCTTCTCCTTACAATATGCCATTGGACGGATAACGACGTTCTGTTTGTCGTCACTGAGTAACTTGGGCGGCATCGCCTTGAGCTTGCCATTGAAAAACATGTTGAGAAATAGCGTCTCGACAATATCGTCCCGGTGATGTCCCAGGGCAATACGTGTTGCCCCTATCTCCTGGGCAAAACCATACAGACTTCCCCTGCGGAGCCGGGAGCACAAGCCACAAGTTGTTTTGCCATCAGGGATAACCTCACGCACGATACTGTAGGTATCTTTTTCCAGGATGTAATAAGGAACATCCAGCGCGTCGAGATAGTTCGGCAATACTTCTTCGGGAAAACCCGGTTGTTTCTGGTCCAGATTTACAGCCACCAGCTCAAAATCAATGGGGGCGCTCTTGCGTAGATTCATCAGAATCTCAAGCATGCCATACGAGTCCTTACCTCCAGACAGGCACACCATGACCTTGTCGCCCGCTTCGATCATGTTGTAATCGGCGATAGCTTTGCCAACATTACGCCGCAGGCGTTTCTGCAGCTTGTTGTACTCTGTCTTGTCCTTGCGGGATAATTCGCGCACAGTGTTTGCCGTTAGTGCTTGATTTGACGCGCATTTTACTTGTTCTGCCGGGCATGAGTCTATGCTCACGCCCAAATCTCCGGTGCCCAGTGCCCACATTGGCCCGAAAGCGGAGGCCCCAGGAAAGCCTAGCCCCTAGATTGACCCAGTATCCCCAAAATTTGACTCCACAGCCCCCTAGCTTGAATTTCTGCAGCATTCCCCGGACAATGTGCGACCTTTAGCACCCCTGCTAACGTTTTTGAGGACACTACCAAGATGAAAGCCCCTGTACGCGTCACCGTGACAGGCGCAGCCGGACAAATCGGCTACGCTCTGCTATTTCGCATCGCTTCCGGCACTATGCTGGGCCCCGATCAACCGGTTGTCCTGCAATTGCTGGACATTACACCCGCCATGGAAGCCCTGGAAGGGGTGCGCATGGAGCTTGAGGACTGCGCCTTTCCACTGCTGTCGGGCGTCGTCTGCACCGACGACCCGAACGTAGGCTTCAAAGACGCGGACTACGCGTTGCTGGTAGGCGCCCGGCCACGGGGCCCTGGTATGGAGCGCAAGGACCTGCTGGAAGCCAATGCGGCGATTTTCTCGGTTCAGGGTAAAGCAATCAATGAGCATGCCAGCCGCAACATTAAGGTATTGGTTGTCGGCAACCCCGCCAACACCAATGCACTGATCACGCAGCGCAATGCGCCGAGCATTGATCCGCGCAACTTTACTGCGATGACTCGCCTGGATCACAATCGTGCGAAAACGCAGATCGCAATTAAAACCGGTACTACAGTGAACGATGTCAGCCAAATGACCATCTGGGGCAACCACTCCGCCACCCAGTACCCGGACCTATTCAATGCTCAGGTCAATGGCAAAAGCGCCATCAGCCTGGTCGACCAGCAATGGTATGAAGACGACTTCATCCCGACTGTACAACAGCGCGGCGCGGCGATTATTGCTGCTCGCGGTGCATCATCAGCCGCTTCTGCTGCGAACGCAGCGATCGATCATGTGCGCAGCTGGGCACTGGGTACTGACGGTGACGATTGGGTGTCCATGGCCGTCTATTCCGACGGTTCATACGGCATTCAGGAAGGCTTGATCTACTCCTTCCCCTGCCGCTGTAAAGACGGCGACTGGAGCATCGTACAAGGTGTCGAAGTGGGCGATTTCAGCCAAGGTAAAATGAGTGCCACTGAGCAGGAACTGGCCGAAGAGCGGGATGCCGTTCAACATCTGCTGCCCTGATCTGCCTGACCTTACACGCTGTAGCGCGGCTGCTCCGCGCTACAGCTCGTGTAAGCTATCGCCATGAGCGAAGCCACCGGACAAAAAAACTACCACCATGGCAACCTGCGCGCCGCGTTGCTGGACACCGCTATTGCACAGTTGCAGCAAGCGGGCACGGAGAATCTCAGCCTACGTGCACTTGCCCGGACGGTCGGCGTATCTCAAACCGCTCCTTACCGGCACTTCGCCGACAAGGGTGAGCTGCTCGCCGCGATGGCAACCCACGGATACCGCGAACTCCTGCGCAAGCTGCGTCAAGCTGGCCAATCTGCCGGTGATTGCCCGCGCAGCCAACTCCTCGCTTTTGCTCACAGCTATGTCGATTACGCGGCGCACAACCCGCAGCTGTTCAAACTAATGTTCGGGCCATCGGTGCAACCGACAGCCAACTACCCGGAACTGCGCCAGGCCACCAGAGATACATTTTTGTTGGTACAGCAGATTCTGGAACGGGGCATCGAAAAAGGTGTCTTTAGACAGGCGGACGACATTGCCTATCTCGCCAATTGCGCCTGGTCCAGTATTTATGGCCTCTCAACGCTACTAGTTGATGCACCGGGATTGTTCGAGCGTCACATCGATCTGGAGAGACAAGTTGATCTGGACGTAAAGATATTTCTGGATGGCATCAGCCTGAATCACCAACCAGCAGAAGAGTAAGCCCGAACTACAACTCCCGCAACACAGTGACCGGGGCAGTAGACACAACCGCCCGACAGCTGTAGACCCCCAAACCACCAATAACCACCATGCCTGCGCCAGCACCAAGCGGCCATATCCAGGGCGATGGCTTATATTGCATATCCATAACCAGTGACTGCAGAATAAAGACGGATAACTCGGCCCCCGCGCTGGCCAGCAGGCCGGCAAATAACCCTAGCGCGGCGAACTCAATCAACAGCCCTCCCAGAATCAACTGACGCCTGGCACCCAATGCTCTGAGAATGGCGCTTTCGTGCATGCGTGCATCCACGCTGGCCTGTACACCTGCCACCAAAACCAGCGCGCCGGCACATAGAATAACCCCCAGCACTAACTCAATCGCGCCGGACACCTGAGCAATAATCGTACGGATTTGCTCAATGACGATATCCATTTCAACCACCGTAACGGTGGGAAACTGGCGCACGAAACCGTTGAGAAATTGCTTGTCACCAGACTCCAGGTGAAAACTGGTCATAAACGTGGCGGGGTAAGGCGCAAGGATTTTTGGCGGAAAAACCAGAAAGAAATTTGGCTTCATGGATTGCCAATCCAATGCGCGAATACTCGTCACGGTCACTGACAAGGGCTGCGAACCGACCAGGAAGTCCAACTTATCCCCCACTTCCACTTCCAGGCGCTCTGCAAACTCCTGCTCAATGGATACTACGGCCTCTTCACTGCCTGGCTCCCACCAGGCCCCCGCGACCAATTCGTTGTCCGCGGGCACACCATCGGACCAGGTGAAATTGGACTCGCGCTGACGCCGCCCAATTTCGGGATCGTCAGTAACGGGCAACGCTTCCCCCGCCACGGCCATAATCCGGCCCCTGATCATTGGATAGAACGCTTCGCTGCGAACATTTTCCCGAAGCAGCACTTGCTCGATGGACTGCACCTCATCCGGACTGATATTCATCATGAAGTGATTCGGCGTGTCCTCCGGCAGCTGGGTTTGCCACTCATCAATCAGAGAGGTGCGTACCAGTAGCAATACCAACAGCAACATGATCGCCATCCCAAAGATCACCACCTGCAAGGCATTGGCATTACCGCGCCGCTGTAAACCTGCCAGGGCCAGACGCCAGATACTGCCAGCGCTCATACCCACCAACCTGCCGCCCTTGAGCAGGGTCAGGGCAAGACCCAAGCCCAGTACAACGGTTACGCCAAGGCCGGCAAGTACCGCCGCTGTGAGCAACCAGTCGCCGCTATACCACCACATAAGTAAGGCCACAGCTGCCAGACCCAGCGCGTAATCGCCGAGGCTGCGCGCAGTTTCCAATGGCAGGTCGCGGCGCAGCACCCGCAGGGGACTGGCCTGCCCTAGCCGCCGCAACGGGGGCCAGGCAAAACTCAGCAGACATACCACTGAAGTCGCTCCGCCAATGGCATAGGGGCGAATACCGCTGGGACCCGGCTCGACCGGCAGCTGGTCGCCAAACAAGCTGAAAAAGAACGCCTGCATTAGCCATCCCACCAGGCAACCCAATAGCGTGGCAATGACTCCCAGCAGCATCAGGCTGCGGCCATAAAGACGGTTGATATCCCTCGAGGTAGACCCCAGGCTTTTCATTACGGCCACGTAGTCATGATGGCGCTCGCTGAACCGGCGCGCGGCAAGCGCGACGGCAACGCCGGCCAGCACTACACCCAGGCTACCGGCGAGCAGTAGAAAACTCTCTGCCCTGTCCAGCGCGGAGCCAATACCCGGCTGACCTTCATCCACCGTTATGAGGCTCTGGCCTGTGGCCAGCTGCTCGTCTAGCCATTGATCAAATTGGGTCACCCCGACTGCCCAGCTGCACGACGCCAGTCGCGGGAATATCGCTGTAGTGCATCAGCACGCGAGGGCCGAAGCCGTAAAAGGAGGCTGCCTGGTCGGGCTCGGTTCGGGCAGCGGCGGCCACCGTGAAGTCTGCATCACCGATCGTCACGCGATCACCTACATTGACCTCAAGCAGCGCAAATAATCGCGAATCGAGCCAGACTTGCCCCGGCTCGGGGCCATTACCAGCGGGCAGGACCTCGCCAAAAGGCTCTGTGCTATAGGTCAGCTCTCCACGTAGTGGGTAGGTGGTAGTTACCGCCTTAACCGCTGCGAGGAACATGCTCTCCTCACCGGCGTACACCATGGAGGGAAACTGCAGTGTCAAAGCGGAATCCAACCCCTGCTGCGTTGCGGCGTCAAGCCACTCGGCGGGCAATTCGCGGCCACTGCGAACAACGGAGTCAGCCGCCAGGAATCGGTGGCTTTCCTGTTCCAGGGAAGATTGTAAGCGCGTGGTAAATGCGCTGATACCCGACACCACACCAACGGCGAGCACCAGAGCCATGATCAGTACACCCAGCTCACCGCCGCGCCAGTCGCGGACCAACATTTTGCCTGCAGTAACGGACACCTTAGTCTTCTACCATCGCGCCGTCTTCCAGCTGCAAACGCCGGCCGCACCGCGCAGCCAAACCTTCGTCGTGGGTGACAAGAATGAGTGTGCAACCCTCTTCCCGGTTGAGTTCAAAGAGTAGATCGATGATTTGACCGCCGGTTCGCGTATCCAGATTGCCCGTGGGTTCATCGGCAAACAAAATGGCCGGCCGCGTGGCGAATGCCCGGGCGATAGCGACACGCTGCTGCTCTCCCCCGGACAACTGGCGGGGGTAATGAGCGGTACGTGGTCCGAGACCAACGCGACCCAGATATTCCTCGGCCAGCTGCGCTGCATCGCGCTGGCCGCGCAGTTCCAGCGGCAACATGACGTTCTCCACTGCCGTTAAAGCAGGCAGTAGCTGAAAGGATTGAAAGACAAAGCCGATATTTTGCGACCGAAACAGAGCCCTGCCATCTTCATCCAGGTCACCCAGGTTTTGCCCGTCGATTTCAACGCTACCACCGCTGGCTTCGTCCAGGCCTGCCAACAGGCCCAGCAAGGTTGATTTGCCGGATCCCGATGCCCCTACAATCGCTACAGATTCACCGGACTTGATTTCCAGAGTAATCCCTTTCAGTATTTCCAGTTCGGCGCCGGCCATCGGCACCCGCTTCTGGAGATTTTCTACCTTGATCATGTCGCGTTTCTCTTACTTCCCCAAATTAGTACGCTCTGTACTGTCTTGTGGATGCTTTTTGATTGCATTGCTGGCACCGTCGTTTAGCCAGGCGAGCACCATATTGGTGGTGGGGGATAGTATCAGTGCGGCCTATGGCATGTCTCTCGAACAGGGCTGGGTAGCCGCAATGGACAAGGCGCTGGCGCTCGAATACCCCGATCATGACGTCATCAATGCCAGCATCAGTGGCGAGACCTCAGGTGGAGCACTCTCGCGGATGCCCCGCTTGCTAGCCCAACACAAACCCGCACTGGTGATTATCGAACTGGGCGGCAACGATGGGTTACGCGGCTATCCCCTGAAAAATTTTCATCGCAACCTCGAGTCACTTGTGACGCTTTCCCAGCGAAGCGGTGCCCGTGTCATTCTTGTCCCCATGGAAATACCACCCAACTACGGTACCCGCTATACTGCGGGCTTCAGGCAGGCCTACCGAGACGTCGCCAGCAGCACCGGTTGTGTCCTGGCTCCCTTTATCCTGGACGGTGTCGCGACGGATCCAGACCTGATGCAAACAGACGGCATTCATCCCACCGCGGCAGCCCAACCTCTGCTACTCCAGAACATATTGCCGACGGTGCTTACCGTACTGGAAACCCCATGACCGATCACCACTACCGGGAACTGCAGGAAGCAGATAGCGCCCTCGTCTGGCACCCCTACGCCTCTGCGACCAACGCACCCCAAGCCTACCCCGTAACGAGTGCCCGCGGTGTGCGCCTGCGACTGGCCGACGGCCGTGAACTGATTGATGGTATGGCCTCCTGGTGGTGCGCGATACACGGGTATAACCACCCGGTACTCAATGCTGCTGTACAGGCTCAATTAGCGGACATGTCTCACGTGATGTTCGGCGGCCTGACACATGCGCCCGCTATTGAGCTGGCGCAATTATTGGTAGACCTCACCCCCGAGGACCTGACCAGGGTGTTTTTTAGTGACTCTGGTTCAGTCTCGGTGGAAGTCGCCATGAAGATGGCCATTCAGTATTGGCACAGTGTCGGCAAACCGCGTAAACAAAAACTGATCGCTCTGCGCAATGGCTATCATGGCGACACCTTTGGTGCCATGTCGCTGTGTGACCCGGTCACTGGCATGCACCATCTCTTCGGCGATGCGCTACCCAAGCAACTGTTTGCGGCGGCCCCCCAATGTGGCTTTGCAGAATCTTGCAGCCCGCATCAACTGGACAGTATGCGGCAATTGCTGGAGCAGCATGCGGCGGAGACGGCCGCTGTCATCGTCGAACCGATCGTGCAAGGCGCCGGGGGCATGCGTTTCTATTCTCCGGACTATTTACGGCAGTTAAGTGCTATGTGCCAAGAGCACGATGTCCTGCTCATTTTCGATGAAATAGCGACAGGGTTCGGACGCACGGGTACATTTTTCGCACTGGAACATGCCGAGGTTACACCCGATATTCTCTGCCTGGGGAAAGCCCTGACCGGCGGCTATATGACCCTCGCA
>JBLFXU010000111.1:0-8458 GCA_047609575.1 Bacteroidia bacterium
ACGTGCTACATAACATTAGGTAAAGCTAGTAATTGATTGAAATTTAAGAAGATTTAGAACTACGTCACAAGGCCCGGCGCCCTTTGGAAAGGGTTGTGGGGCCTTTTCACGATAGCCTGCTAAACTTTCTTACTGTCCGCTCCGAAACGCTTTTTCGGGGCGTCGTTCTATTCCCTGGGAAGGGTCAAAATGCAAGAAAACTCCATGGATCTGCTGTGGCAGAGTTCTCACATTGCGGGTGGCAACGCTACCTATGTAGAGGACCTGTACGAGGCCTATTTGAAGGATCCCAATGGGGTGCCGGAGCAATGGCGCGACTATTTTGATCGTCTGCCTATGGTGGAATCAGACACGCTGCAGATCGAAGACGTACCGCACTCTGTCATCAGGGAGCGATTTGCCCAGATCAGTAAGATGCGAGTGCGCACTGACGCAACGCTAGCGCACGATTCTCAGGCCACAGAATACGAGCGCAAGCAGGTAAGGGTAGTACAGCTGATCTCTGCCTATCGACAGCGCGGACACCAGAAGGCCGATCTCGATCCGCTTGGCCTGGCGGAGCGTGAGCATGTACCCGACCTGGAGCTTGGGTTCCACCATCTTTCCAGTGCTGATTTTGACACGGTTTTTCAGACCGGCAGTCTACACATAGGGATGGCTGATGCCACTCTTGGTGAAATTCACGAGGCGCTTGAGCAGACCTACTGCAACACGATTGGCGCAGAGTTCATGCACATCATTGATACAGCGCAGCGTCACTGGATTATGCAGCGCATGGAATCTGTTCGCTCCCGCCCAGATTATGGCGATGACATTAGTCTGCACCTGCTGACGCAGTTGATCCAGGCTGAGGGTCTGGAAAAGTCTCTGGCGTCAAAATACCCAGGGACCAAACGGTTTGGTCTCGAAGGCGGTGAAAGCCTTATTCCCATGTTGTCAGAGATGGTGCAGCGCAGCGGCGCGTATCGTACCCAGGAAATAGTGTTGGGGATGGCGCACCGGGGCCGACTGAACGTACTTATCAATATTCTCGGCAAGAATCCCTCCGAGCTATTTGCAGAGTTTGAGGGGCGGGCAGAATACGAAAGTTCCGGTGACGTGAAGTACCATCAAGGCTTCTCCTCGAACGTGATGACTGCCGGTGGTGAGTTACACCTTGCTCTATCGTTCAATCCATCTCACCTGGAAATTGTCTCTCCAGTCGTCGAAGGGTCTGTGCGTGCCCGACAGGAAAGGCGCGGAGACGATGTCGGCGAGCGTGTGCTGCCGATTGTTATGCATGGCGACGCGGCTTTTGCAGGGCAGGGTGTGGTCATGGAAACATTCCAGATGTCCCAGACCCGCGCTTATACCACCGGCGGCACAGTGCACATTGTGCTCAATAACCAGGTCGGTTTCACCACGCACAAGCGTGAGGATTCGCGTTCCACAGAATACTGCACCGATGTGGCGAAGATGGTACAGGCCCCCATTTTTCATGTGAACGCCGACGACCCCGAGGCGGTGCTGTTTGTTACCCAGTTGGCTTTGGATTTCCGCACAGAATTTCGCAAGGATGTGGTGATCGACCTTATCTGCTATCGCCGTCGCGGACATAATGAAGCAGATGAGCCATCCATCACGCAGCCACTCATGTACGAGGCGATCAAGAACCACAAGACCACCCGAGAGCTGTATTCCGAGCAGTTAATTGAGCGCGGCATTATCACTGAAGCTGAAGTAGCAACCCTGGTAGATACTTACCGGGAAGCGCTCGATCGAGGCGCGCCGCTGGTCAGCAACCTGGTTAGTGAGCCCAATAAAACCCTATTCGTCGATTGGTCTCCCTATATAGGGCACGAGTGGACGCTGCCCTGTGACACCACAATGCACATGCAATCCTTGCAGGCGCTGGCGCAGGAGATCAACACAGTGCCGGACGGGTTTCCCATACACAGGCAGGTCGCAAAAATTCTTGAAGATCGCCGCAAGATGGCTGCAGGCGCAATGGCGATTAATTGGGGTTTCGCAGAGAACCTCGCCTATGCTTCGCTGTTGCAAGCTGACTTTCCTGTGCGCATAACGGGTCAGGATGTCGGGCGCGGTACGTTTTCACACCGGCACGCGGTACTGCATAACCAGAAAGACGGCTCAGCCTATATACCCATGCAGCATCTCGAGCAGGAGCAGGCCCCGTTCGATATTTATGATTCACTGCTGTCTGAGGAGGCCGTACTGGCCTTCGAGTACGGCTACGCCACCACGATGCCCAAGGGTTTGGTCGTTTGGGAGGCGCAGTTCGGCGATTTCGCGAATGGTGCGCAGGTTGTTATTGACCAGTTTATAACCAGTGGTGAGCACAAGTGGTCTCGCCTCTGCGGTCTTACGATGTTATTGCCCCATGGCTATGAAGGCCAGGGACCAGAGCATTCATCGGCACGACTTGAGCGCTTTTTGCAGTTGTGCGCGGAACACAACATCCAGGTGTGTATGCCGACCACGCCAGCGCAGGTCTATCACATGCTGCGGCGTCAGACGATCAGGCCATTGCGTAAGCCTCTCATCGTGATGACCCCGAAGAGCCTGTTACGCCACAAGGAAGCTGTGTCGAGCCTTGAGGACATGGCAGAAGGCCGCTTCCACAATGTGCTTGATGAGACAGATGATATCGACGGCGACAAGGTCCAGCGCGTCATCTTTTGCAGCGGTAAAGTGTTCTACGATCTGCGCGCGGCGCGGCGCGAGCGAGGGCTGGACCATATCGCCATCCTTAGGCTTGAACAGCTTTATCCGTTCCCAGAAGATGAGCTTCTGGAAATCCTCAGCACCTCTTACCCAAACATTATTGATTCCATATGGTGCCAGGAAGAGCCCATGAACCAGGGTGCTTGGTACGCTAGCCAGCATCACCTGAGAAGAGTCATTCACCGTCACAAAGTTGACGTTTACCTGCGCTATGTGGGCCGGGATTCTTCTGCAGCTCCCGCGGCCGGTTATATGGCGTTGCATGTTGAGCAGTTGCAGAACTTTATTGATGAAGCCCTGGGCGAGATGCCGTGGGGATACTAATTGAGAACGCGTTGAAGCAAAGGACACGACATGGCAATTGAAATCAAGGCGCCGACATTTCCGGAGTCGGTGGCTGACGGCGAAATCGCATGCTGGCACAAAGCCGCTGGCGATGCCGTGAAGCGCGATGAGCTCCTCGTCGAAATCGAGACAGACAAAGTGGTGATCGAGGTTGTGGCCCCCGAGGATGGGGTGCTTTCCGCTATTCACGCGCAGGTAGGCGAGGTTATTGTCAGCGAGCAACCGATCGCAACGCTGGAGCCAGGCGCTGTGCAGAAGGCTGCTACACCGAGCAGCCCGGCTGCTGCGGCTAAAGTGGCAGAACCTGCCTCGGATGTGGGTTCAGATGCTCTGGGTCCGGCAGCACGCCAGTTGGTGGACGAGCACAATCTCGATGTTGGTCAGATCACGGGTACTGGCAAGAGTGGTCGCATAACCAAGGAAGATATTCTCAAGTATATGAAGAAACGGGAGGCCGAGCCGGCCCCGGTCGCCGCAGCCCCCGCTGCGGCGCAAGAGTCGTCTCTTGGCTATTCCAGCGAGCGCGTTGAACGACGCGTCCCCATGACGCGTATGCGTGCCAAGATTGCTGAACGCCTCCTTGAGGCGACTCAGCAGACTGCCATGCTAACCACATTTAACGAGGTAAACATGGCGCCGGTGATGGCGCTGCGTGCCAAGTATAAAGATCAGTTTGAGAAGACTCACAACGGCACCCGCCTCGGGTTTATGGGCTTCTTTGTTAAGGCTGCCTGTGAAGCACTGAAGCGCTTTCCTGCGGTTAATGCTTCTGTAGATGGCAGTGACATTGTGTACCACGGCTACCAGGACATCGGCGTCGCTGTGTCGACAGAGGGCGGACTTGTTGTGCCTGTACTGCGCGATGCAGACTTCATGAGCCTTGCCGATTTAGAAGCTGCCGTTCGTGATATGGGCCTGCGCGCCCGAGACAATAAGCTCACGATTGACGATATGACAGGCGGCACATTCACCGTCACCAACGGTGGTGTGTTCGGCTCTCTGCTTTCCACTCCAATCCTGAATCCACCGCAAACCGGTATTTTGGGGATGCACAAGATTCAGGAACGCCCCATGGCGGTAGATGGCGAGGTGGTCGTACTGCCGATGATGTATCTGGCCTTGTCCTACGACCATCGGATCATCGATGGTAAAACGGCGGTGCAATTTCTGGTAACGATCAAGGATCTTATAGAGGATCCGGCACGGGTCATGCTGCAGCTATAAGGCCAACATTTACTGCCGTCGGGCGATGGTGCCCTGTAATTCGAATGAGACTTCACGCGGGAATCAGCTATGTCAGAAAAATACGATGTAATCGTGATCGGGTCAGGACCCGCGGGGTACGTGGCGGCCATCAAGGCAGCCCAGTTGGGGATGAACACGGCCTGTGTAGAGCAGTGGCGAGACGAAAAGGGCAAGAGTCTGCTGGGTGGTACTTGTCTGAATGTTGGTTGTATCCCCTCGAAAGCGTTGTTAGACAGCAGCCAAAAATTTGCTGAAACCCGAGATGATCTTGGCTTGCATGGGATTAGCGTGTCAGTGCCCACCTTGGATGTCGCCGCGATGCTGGCGCGCAAAGATAAGATTGTTACCCAGCTTACTGGTGGTGTTGCAGGTCTATTCAAACACAACGGAGTGACTACTATTGTGGGCCGCGGCAAGGTGTTGGCGGGTACGAAAGTTGAAGTAACGGATGCTGACGGCACCGCGCAAGTCTATGAGGCCGGCAACATTATTATTGCTGCAGGGTCTGTGCCGGTAGAGATTTCCCCCGCACCGGTAGATGGTGAGTACATAATTGACTCCACCGGTGCCTTGGAATTACCCGAAGTGCCAAAGCGACTGGGTGTGATTGGGGCTGGAGTGATTGGGCTGGAATTGGGCAGCGTTTGGCGTCGCCTGGGCTCCGAAGTTGTGATGCTGGAAGCGTTGGATGACTTTCTACCCATGATGGATGTCCAAATTGCCAAGGAGGCCACCAAAATTTTTAAGAAGCAGGGCCTCGATATTCGCCTGGGCGCACGGGTGACAAATGCTGAAGTGGTTAATGGCGAAGTCGTAGTCACCTATAGCAGTTCTGACGGTGAGCAGACCGAGACTTTCGATCGTCTTATTGTGGCTGTCGGTCGCCGACCCAGCTCAGGAGATCTGTTTGCTACCGATAGCGGTGTAACGCTCGATGAACGCGGTTACATTTTCGTGAATGACAGCTGTGAAACAGAGGCGCCGCATGTCTACGCAGTCGGTGATGTTGTTCGTGGCCTCATGTTGGCTCATAAGGGTTCTGAAGAGGGCATCATGGCGGTAGAGCGCATTGCAGGCAAACAGGCCCAGATTAACTATGACTGCATCCCGTCGGTTATTTATACACATCCTGAGGTCGCGGCCGTAGGCCAAAACGAGCAGGAATTAAAGGCCCAGGGCATCGAGTTCAAGAGCGGCGTATTTCCGTTTGCGGCCTCTGGGCGCGCCATGGCCGCCAATGAAACAGACGGTATGGTCAAGATCCTTGCCGACGCCGAGACGGACACCATACTGGGTTGCCATATTATTGGCCCGTCTGCGGCAGATCTGGTGCAGCAAGTGGTTATAGCCATGGAATTTGGTTCGAGCTCCGAAGATCTGGCCCTGACGGTATTCGGCCACCCAACCCTGTCGGAGGCGGTTCACGAAGCCGCACTGGCGGTAGATGGACAGGCAATTCATATCGCCAATCGCAAAAAGCGCTAGTAGAATGCGCCCCGGCGTGGACAAGACCTATAGGGCATGTGCGCAGGGGACAGGAGGGGCAAGCGGCGCTATTGAGTGCGGCGAGCCTTAACCCAGAACATAGCAGGACAACTACAGGACGAAAAATGAATCTTCACGAATACCAAGGGAAGCAGTTGTTTGCGGAATACGGACTACCCGTATCCAAGGGATATGCGGTAGATACTCCGGAGGCGGCAGCCGAGGCGGCCGACAAAATCGGCGGCGATATGTGGGTGGTAAAAGCCCAGGTACACGCCGGTGGTCGGGGCAAGGCCGGTGGCGTGAAGCTCGTTAAAACCAAAGACGAGATCAGGGAGTTCGCCACGCAGTGGTTGGGCAAGAGACTGGTCACCTACCAAACAGATGAAATGGGCCAGCCAGTCAGCAAGATTCTGGTCGAATCTTGCACAGATATCGCTGAAGAGCTGTATCTGGGTGCTGTGATTGATCGTTCTTCTCGGCGCATTGTTTTTATGGCCTCAACCGAAGGTGGTGTTGAGATCGAGACGGTGGCTGAAGAGACACCCGAAAAAATCCTACGCGCAATAATCGATCCATTAGTTGGACCGCAGCCATACCAGGGACGTGAGCTTGCCTTTGCGCTCGGCCTGGAAGGTGATCAGATTAAGCAATTTGTGAAAATCTTTATGGGCCTGGCTCAGATGTTTGTTGAGAAAGATCTGGCGATGATCGAAATCAATCCGCTGGTCATCACTGATGAAGGTAAGCTGCACTGTCTGGACGCCAAGCTCGGCGTGGATAGCAACGCCATGTACCGCCAGGGCGCGCTGGGTGAAATGCATGACCCAAGTCAGGAAGACGAGCGCGAATCTCACGCGGCCAAGTGGGAGCTGAACTACGTTGCTCTGGATGGCAACATCGGCTGCATGGTAAACGGTGCTGGTCTTGCTATGGGTACGATGGATATCGTGGCCCTGCATGGCGGCTTCCCTGCCAACTTCCTGGATGTTGGGGGTGGCGCAACCAAAGAGCGCGTATCCGAAGCGTTCAAGATCATACTGTCAGATGACAATGTGAAAGCTGTTCTAATCAACATCTTTGGTGGCATCGTGCGTTGCGACCTGATTGCCGAGGGCGTTATTGGGGCAGTTGAAGAGATTGGCGTTGCAATACCCGTGGTAGTTCGCCTTGAGGGCAACAACGCGGAACTGGGACAGAAAGTACTGGCTGACAGTGGTTTGAACATCATCGCCGCCACCAGCTTGACCGACGCTGCCCAGCAGGCAGTGAAAGCAGCAGGAGGGGCGGCGTAATGAGCATTCTTATCGACAAAAACACCAAGGTAATCTGCCAGGGCTTTACCGGCTCACAAGGTACTTTCCATTCAGAGCAGGCCATAGAGTACGGCACACAAATGGTGGGTGGTGTCACCCCCGGAAAGGGCGGACAGGAACATCTGGGCTTGCCAGTCTTCAACACGGTTACTGAAGCTGTTGCCGCTACCGGTGCTGATGCCTCTGTCATATACGTGCCAGCGCCATTTTGTAAGGACTCAATCCTTGAAGCTGCCAACGGTGGTATCAAGTTGATTGTTTGCATCACCGAAGGCATCCCCACGCTTGATATGCTGGAAGCCAAAGTGGTGTGTGACCAATTGGGTGTGCGCCTGATCGGGCCTAACTGCCCTGGCGTTATTACCCCTGGGGAGTGCAAGATCGGTATCATGCCCGGCCACATTCATCTGCCAGGCAAAGTAGGTATTGTGTCGCGCTCCGGTACACTCACTTATGAAGCGGTAAAGCAGACGACTGACGCGGGCTTTGGCCAGTCGACGTGCGTCGGCATTGGTGGTGACCCGATACCGGGGTCCAATTTCATCGATATTTTGGCGATGTTCCAGGAGGACCCTGCCACAGAGGCGATCGTTATGATCGGTGAAATCGGCGGTACTGCAGAGGAAGAAGCGGCAGCCTATATCAAGGCTAACGTGACCAAGCCTGTGGTTTCTTACATTGCCGGTGTTACTGCACCTAAAGGTAAGCGTATGGGCCATGCCGGTGCGATCATCTCCGGTGGTAAGGGCACGGCTGATGAGAAGTTCGCTGCGCTAGAGGATGCTGGTGTGAAAACGGTGCGCAGTTTGGCTGAGATTGGCTCTGGGTTAGCTGAAATTACCGGCTGGTAGCTAGCGATCACGCCTGAACCGATCGACAAGGGCCCATCCTCTGATGGGCCCTTTTTCGTTCACGGCTGTCAAAACACGGCTGTCAAAACACGGCTGTCAAAAGGCGCCAGGCCCAAAAAATTGCTGTTTCAGGGTTGAAAAACACGCCACTCATCCCCATATCGTAAGAGCAATCTAATACCCCATTAAATCAGTTACTTACATCGAGAACCTAATATGACTGCTGATGTGAAAAAAGAAACACTCGGATTCCAGACCGAAGCAAAGCAACTCCTCCATCTGATGATTCATTCGCTGTACAGCAACCGCGAGATTTTTATGCGGGAATTGATCTCCAATGCCAGTGATGCCATCGACAAATTACGTTTTGCCGCTCTGGCTGACGAAACACTACTGGAAGGGCAGGCGGACTACGCCGTCACTGTTGATGTCGATAAGGACGCCAATACCATCACCATTAGTGACAATGGTATTGGCATGACTCGTGATGAA
>JBLFXU010000112.1:0-8412 GCA_047609575.1 Bacteroidia bacterium
GCGCCGAAAACTGAGCTTAGAAATTGTACTGAATATTTCATAATTAATTCTCTCATGTGATCTCTAATAATTTACATCTGATTTCTGAAAACAGCTAACAGCTAAGTATGCGGAATCGGTCAGATAGCCGAATTCCATATAATTCCGATTTCATAGTTTCATTTAAAACAAGAACACCCACTTTAACAACCACTTACAATTCCGCTGGCTCAATTAAGAGTAGATACACGGAATTCTCATTGATTGTAATTCATCAAATCCGTCCTTCTGCATTCCCCGCCCGTTGAAAATAATCCCATAAAATCAATGCTATAGGACTCTTTACTACTCCCCACAGACTAAATTCCGTTGAAAAAGAGGCTTGAACAGTCATTATTTTCCTATACTGTATAAATATACAGTATAGGAAAATATGCAGCATGGACGATATTCGACCTTCCCTGCCCACTGGCTCACAGGGTTTTATCGACTGTTTGCGCAGGGATATGCGCGACAAAGGCTATGCCTACCAAACAGAAAAAACTTATGTTCACTGGGTGAAGCGCTATATTTTTTTCCATCGCAAACGGCACCCTGCCAAGATGGGCGCAGCGCATATAAACCAATTCCTGAGTGCCCTGGGTAACGACAGGCACTGCTCGCCTGCCACGCAGCGTATTGCCCTGAACGCCTTGGTCTATCTGTATCGCAAATTTCTCCAGATAGAACTGGAAGCGCTGAGCTTTGAAAAGTCTCGTCAGCAAAGGCGGCTACCCGCTGTCCTCACCCACGTAGAGGTACGGCACATTCTTAAGCACATGCAGGGCAAGCACAGACTAATGGTGGAAATGCTCTATGGCAGCGGCCTGCGCCTGAACGAACTACTGTCCCTGCGCGTGAAAGATCTGGACTTCGAGCTATCCACCACCACAGTACGCTCGGGCAAAGGAGGTAAAGACCGGGTAACACTACTACCCGACAGCCTCAAAGAACGCTTACACCTGCAAATAGACAATGTCGGGAGGCTACATAAGCAAGACCTGCTCGACGGTTACGGAGAGGTCTATATGCCCTATGCCCTGGCCAGAAAATACCCCAGCGCGGCGAAGGAACTGGGGTGGCAATTTCTCTTCCCAGCTACCAGTATCGGGCGCGATCCGCGCAGCGACGTACTGCGCCGTCATCACCTGCATAATTCCACACTACGCAAATCTATCAGCCGCGCGCGGCGTGAGGCGAATATTACCAAGCCAGTAAAATGCCACACCTTTCGTCACAGCTTCGCCACACGCCTGTTACAACAGGGCTACGATATACGCACAATTCAGAAGCTTCTGGGCCACAGTGATGTTCGTACCACAGAAATCTACACCCATGTACTAGGTCGCGGTGCCATGGGCGTGATCAGTCCGGTAGACAGCTAATGTCCTACGCCGAACTCCACTGCCTGAGCTGTTTCAGCTTCCTGCGGGCCGCTTCCCACCCCCATGAATTGGTGGAGCGAGCTGCAGAGCTGGGTTACAGCGCTATAGCCATCACCGACGAATGCTCATTTGCTGGCGTGGTGAAAGCCCATGTGGCAGCCAAGGAAGCTGGCATCCAACTTCTCATTGGTAGCGAGTTGATACTCGAAGAGGGCGTAAGGCTAGTAGCTCTGGTGCCCTCGCGCGCCGCCTACAGCGAACTGTCTGGTCTCATCAGCATGGCCCGGCGGCGCAGCCCCAAGGGGGAATACAGGGTCACACTGCGCGATGTAATCTTTCATCTCAAGCGCTGCCTGCTGATCTGGTTGCCCGCGCGAGATGACGACAGCACCCGGGCCTACGGTCTACAACTTAAGCGTTTGTGCAAAGACCGACTATGGCTGGGCGTCAGCCACCTGCTGGGCAACAACGAGGTGGCTCGCTATCTAACACTGGAGCAAATGGCCCGGGAATTGGCCCTGCCCATGGTGGCCTGCGGTGATGTGCGCATGCACCTGGCCTCGCGCAAGCCACTGCACGATGTGTTTACCGCCCTGCATCACAACACCAGTATTGAGCGGCTCGGGCGCAAGCGCATGGCCAATAGCCAGCAACACTTGCGCAGTCTGGCAAGCCTCACCCGGCTCTACCCCCCCGCTCTCCTGCAAGAGACGGCGCACATTGCCTCCCTGTGCCAGTTCAGCCTGAACGAGTTGCGCTACGAATACCCCACAGAGGTGGTACCCAAAGGGCGCAGTGCTAACAGTTACCTGCGTGAGCTGGTAGCCAGCGGTGTAAAGGTGCGCTGGCCCAAGGGTGTGCCACCCAACATACAAGCGCGCATCAATCGGGAATTGGAGTTGATAGCAGAGCTTGAATACGAGTATTACTTTCTTACCGTGTACGACATCGTGCGCTTTGCCCGCGAGCGCAACATTTTGTGCCAGGGCCGCGGTTCAGCCGCTAACTCGGTGGTGTGTTACTGCCTCTTTATTACCGAGGTGTCGCCGGAGCAAATCTCTCTGCTGTTTGAGCGCTTCATTTCCAGAGAGCGCGACGAGCCGCCTGATATCGACGTAGACTTCGAGCACGAACGACGCGAGGAGGTCATTCAGTACATCTACAAAAAGTACTCTCGTCGCCGCGCAGCCCTGGCCGCTACGGTAATCACTTACCGCTCCCGCAGCGCCGTGCGCGATGTCGGCAAGGCGCTGGGGCTAGATCCAGTGTTCGTTAATGACCTGGCCAAATCACTGGCCTGGTGGGATCGCTCCAAAGACCTGGCCAAGCGCTTCGAGGAGCAGGGCGTGTCGCAGCACGGCCAGCAGGCCGAGCTGTTTTATAACCTGGTACAACAAATACTGGGCTTTCCACGGCACCTGTCCCAGCACGTGGGCGGCTTTGTGATTACGCGCAGCCCCATCTCCACGCTGGTGCCGGTAGAAAACGCCAGTATGGCTGACCGCACTATCATTCAATGGGACAAGGAAGACATTGAGTCAATGGGCCTGCTCAAGGTCGACGTGCTTGCACTGGGCATGCTGTCGGCCATTCGCAAAAGCCTGCAAATGGTACACCGCTACTGCCCCGCCATTCGCACCGTGGCCGACATCCCAAAAGACGATGCCAGTACCTATCGCATGCTGCAGGCGGCCGACACCGTTGGCGTGTTCCAGATCGAGTCGCGGGCGCAAATGTCCATGCTGCCGCGCCTCAAGCCCGAAAAGTTCTACGATCTGGTGATCGAAATCGCCATCGTGCGCCCCGGCCCCATTCAGGGCGACATGGTGCACCCTTATCTGCGGCGCAAGCAGGGACTGGAGCAGGTCACCTACCCCAGCGAGGACATCAAGGATGTGC
Organism: Bacteroidia bacterium; assembly: GCA_047609575.1. Lineage (GTDB taxonomy): Bacteria > Pseudomonadota > Gammaproteobacteria > Pseudomonadales > Halieaceae > Marimicrobium. Next base: position 3,303 of record JBLFXU010000112.1, read on the forward strand.
TGGAGCGCACTTTAGGTGTGCCTATTTTTCAGGAGCAGGTTATCCGGCTGGCCATGGTTGCGGCGGGGTTTTCTGGCGGCGAGGCAGACCAACTGCGCCGCGCCATCACCAACTGGGGCAAGAACAGTAAGCTGCTCACCTTCGAGAAAAAGCTCACCAGCGGCATGATCGAGCGCGGCTATGACGAAGATTTTGCCCGCCGCCTGTTCGAGCAGATCAAGGGCTTTGGCGGCTACGGTTTTCCCGAGTCCCACTCCGCCAGCTTTGCGTTACTGGCTTATGTATCTGCCTGGCTAAAGCGGCATCACCCGGCGGCGTTCTTTGCCGGGCTGTTGAACAGCCAGCCCATGGGCTTTTACTCCCCTTCGCAACTGATTCAAGACGCACAACGTCACGGCGTGAATGTATTGCCAATAGACGTTAATCAATCCAGCTGGGATCACCAGTTACTGCAGGCCCGCTCCAGTCACCAGGTGCAGCCAGCACTGCGCCTGGGGCTGCGCCTCGTCAAGGGGCTAAGTAAAGACGCTGTGCAGCGCCTGATCGAAGCACGCCGGCAGGGCCCTTTTCGGCAGATCAGCAATCTGCGCCGCGCCGCACAACTCGACAAACGCGACATGGAAGCACTGGCCGATGCCGACGCACTCAAGTCACTGTCTGGTCACCGCCATCAGTCACAATGGCAGATCATGGCGCTGGAACAGCCCAAGCCATTATTGCAGGAAGAGCAGTACCAAACTGCCAGCTACTTCGACGATGGCGTACAACTACCCGCCCCCGGCATAGCAGAAGAAGTCTTGTCAGACTACCGCGCCACAGGTCTCACCCTGCGGGCCCACCCCATGAGCCTGCTCAGAAACCAGCCCCCCTTCAATCGCTGCAAACGCCATATCGACCTGCCGGCCCTGAGTAACAACCGCTTCGTACGCATCGCCGGTCTGGTCACCTGTCGCCAGCGCCCGGGCAGCGCCTCGGGCGTGCTGTTTCTCACACTGGAAGACGAAACCGGCAACAGCAATATCGTGGTGTGGAAGCGCACCCAGGAGGAGTTTCGTAAAGCGCTAATGGGCAGCCAGTTGCTACTGATTAATGGCGTAGTAGAAACCAAAGACAACGTAATCCATGTAGTCGCCGGAGGGCTATATGACTACTCTCATGAACTCGAGAGCCTGTTGGTGAAGTCGCGGGATTTTCGGTAAAAGAAAGAGGGACAGTGCCGCGGAAAGCGGCGCGAATCGGGTAGTATCTCCCGAGGTATCGTCTAAAGTACCCCTAAAGAGGCGAACGACCCTTATCAGCTGCAATGCGCATACGCAGGGCATTGAGCTTGATAAAGCCCTCTGCATCCGCCTGATTGTAGGCACCGCCGTCTTCTTCGAAGGTCGCAATGCTCTCATCGAACAGGCTATCAACAGACTGACGGCCAACAACAATCACATTGCCTTTGTAGAGCTTTAACCGGACTCTGCCGTTTACCACAGACTGCGACTCATCTATCGCCACCTGCAACATCTTGCGCTCCGGAGACCACCAGTAACCGTTGTACACCATCTCGGCGTAACGCGGCATCAGCTCATCTTTGAGGTGCGCCACTTCGCGGTCCAGGGTCAAAGATTCAATCGCACGATGGGCCTTGAGCATAATGGTGCCGCCGGGTGTTTCGTAACAACCACGCGACTTCATACCCACATAGCGGTTCTCTACCAGGTCGTCGCGACCGATACCGTTGGCGCCACCTATAGTGTTCAGGGTTTCCAGCAGGGTAGCAGGGCTCATTGCCTTGCCATCAATCGCTACAATGTCACCGCACTCATAATCCAGCTCCAGATACGTTGCCTCATCCGGCGCCGCCTCGGGGCTGACGCTCCAGCGCCACATGTCATCCTCAGGCTCAGACCAGGGGTTCTCCAACAGATCGCCTTCGTAGGAGATATGCAGCAAGTTGGCGTCCATGGAGTATGGCGACTTCTTCTTGGCATTGGCGTAATCCACCGGAATATTGTGGGTCTCACAATAGGCCATCAGCGACTCGCGGGAACTCAAATCCCACTCACGCCAGGGCGCAATAACCTTAATGCCGGGTTTCAGAGCATAGGCGCCCAGCTCAAAGCGCACCTGGTCGTTACCCTTGCCCGTGGCGCCGTGGGAGATGGCGTCAGCACCGGTTTCATTGGCAATTTCAATCAAACGCTTGGCAATCAAGGGGCGGGCGATGGAAGTACCCAGCAGATACTCGCCCTCATAAACCGTATTGGCGCGGAACATGGGGAAGACGAAATCCCGCACAAACTCCTCGCGCAGGTCGTCAATGTAGATTTCCTTGATACCCATGGCTACGGCTTTAGCCCGGGCAGGCTCCACTTCTTCACCCTGGCCGATATCGGCAGTAAAGGTAACCACTTCGCAGTGATAAGTGTCCTGCAACCAGCGCACGATCACCGAGGTGTCGAGTCCGCCGGAATAGGCCAGGACAACTTTGTTCACATCAGACATGTCTCACTCCAGATGTCTTGCACTCTCGAACCACCCAATATCTAGTACAAAAGGTGGCAGAGCTCTATAAGGGGCTGAACTCTATAACTGTGCTCTATAACCGAACTCTATAAAAGACCGAGCTCAATGAAAGACTAAGCCCCATAAAAGGCTGAGTTCAAAAAAAAGGCTGCACATTCTACTCCCGGGGCCGAACAATTCCCACCCCGTATTCCAGCGCCGCCTCCTTTGCGGTAGCATCCATCCCCAGTTCTCCTGTCCATAAGGCATTCGTTTGACCGAACTCACCATTACGCGCCCCGACGACTGGCACGTCCATCTGCGGGACGGCGCCGCCCTGCCCGACACCTGTGCCGATATGGCGCGCTATTTCGGCCGCGCCATAGTAATGCCAAACCTGACCCCACCGGTCACTACGGTGGCCCAGGCCCTGCGCTACCGGGAGCGAATTTTGCAGGCCCAGCAAGGCCTGCCCCGCCGCTTCGACCCGCTGATGGTGCTGTACCTGACCGACCAGACCGATGCGGCAGAGATTGAGCTGGCCGCAGCAGCACACAACGTGCACGCTATTAAGCTTTATCCCGCCGGGGCCACCACCAATTCAGACGATGGCGTAGCCCAGCTGGATGACCTGTTCGGAACTCTGGCCGCCATGGAAGAAGTCGACCTGCCACTATTAATCCACGGCGAGGTCACCGATCCCAACGTCGATATTTTCGACCGAGAGAAAGAGTTCATCGACCGCCATCTGGTGCCCATAGCGGCTCGCTTCCCGGGATTGCGTATCGTACTGGAACACATCACCACCAAAGATGCGGTCGCGTTTGTGCGCGAAGCCGGGCCCAACGTGGCAGCCACCATCACCGCGCACCACCTCATGTTCAACCGCAACCACATGTTAGTGGGCGGAATCAGGCCGCACTATTACTGCCTGCCTGTGCTGAAGCGCAATATTCACCAGAACGCGCTAATGGAAGCTGCCGCCTCCGGCAATCCAAAGTTTTTCCTGGGTACAGATTCCGCGCCGCACAGCACCGCAAGTAAGGAATCACCCTGCGGCTGTGCCGGAATCTACAGCGCACACGCTGCCTTAGAGTTGTATGCCGAAGTGTTCGAACAACGGGGTGCACTGGACAAACTAGAGGGCTTCGCATCGCACTTCGGCCCAGATTTCTACCGCCTACCGCGCAACACCGACACAATCACCCTACGCAAGCAGGCCTGGAACGTCCCCGCACTACGCAGCTTGGGCGACACCACATTAACGCCACTGCGCGGCGGCGAGCCGGTGCAATGGCTTGTAGAAGACAAGCGCGTAGAAGACAGCCTCGTACAGGATACCAACTCGTGAGCGACAGCCCTACACAATATATTCGCGACCGTTTTCGCGGCTTCCTTCCCGTAATTATCGATCTGGAAACCGGCGGTTTCAATTGTGCCACCGATGCAATACTGGAAGCTGCCGCCACCATTGTGCGCATGGATGACAGCGGCGAAATGGCGGTGCATCGAACTCTCAACTTCAATGTTGCGCCTTTTGAAGGTGCCAACATCGAGCAGTCTGCGCTGGACTTTACCGGCATAGACCCAGACCACCCCTTTCGTGAAGCCATATCCGAGGAAGAAGCCCTAAGCGAGATCTTTCGCGCCGTGCGCAAGGAAATCCGTGACCAGGGTTGTACACGCGCCGTAATAGTTGCGCACAACGCGCACTTCGACGCCGGGTTTATTAATGCCGCCGTAGAACGTTGCTCGATAAAGCGCAATCCATTCCACCCGTTCAGCCACTTCGACACAGCCACCCTGTCGGGCCTGGCCTACGGGCAAACAGTGCTGGCCAAAGCCTGTGGTGAAGCGGGCATCGCCTTTGATAATAACGAAGCACATTCAGCCGCCTACGACTCGGAGCGCACAGCAGAGTTATTTTGCGAGATCGTGAATCGATGGAAGGAGTCTGGTGGTTGGATGCCGGAATTTGGCTAGCGCCTACCCGCCAATCATGGCAAATTTTTCCAGCGCAATAACCTCTTACTAACTTGTGCCTAAGTACACCTCGGCCCTAAGGGCCTCCAAGATTCAGCCAAACCGCGGGTCTGCCTGCACCTTGGCTTGGCCCTATTTGTATCAATAGCGAGGAATGCTGAATGTCTCGTGCCGACCGACCAACCGACACCACCATTGATGACTTTATCGCGCCTGTGTGTGACGATTTTGTAGTAGTTTTGTATCAGGATGACGACATCTTGTTAATCAACAAACCCAGCGGACTATTGAGCTTGTCGGGTAAAAATCCCCTCAACTGGGATTCGGTACACTACCGGTTGGTACACGGCCAAGAGGCGGTGACTGCGGCATTTCCGGAGGCGAAGTTACCGCATCGACTGGATTTTGGAACATCGGGAATTATGGTGGTGGGGCTGCACGCAGCGTCGGCGCAACATCTCAATAAGCAGTTTCAAGCCCGCACGATTCAAAAGCGTTATCTAGCCCTGCTAGAAGGCTGGGTTGCCGACGACCAGGGGCGAATTACAGCGGCCATCGCGAAAGATCAAAATCATTTTCCTCGGGTAAAAATTTGCGAAGATACCGGTAAAACGGCCATAACTGAATACAGGGT
>JBLFXU010000113.1:0-8387 GCA_047609575.1 Bacteroidia bacterium
AACGGTTTGCGCCAAGGGTTGGATAACTGGTTGTATAACGCTAAATCTGCTCGGCGCCTGCGAATGGTAGACGGCGATCTACAGGAGGAGGAGGGTTTATTTCGCGGTCAGTGGGGCATCACGCGCGATGCCTATGGTCGTTGGCTGTATAACCACAACTCTACTTGGATACAGGCCGATTTTTTTCAGGCCGAGGATTTGGTACAGCCCGGCCTGCGTCAGCAGTACAAGGGGCTGGGCGTTAATTTGACTACCGACCCTCAGGTACATTCCGTGCGGGTTAACCCCGGCGTTAACCGGGCCTACCTGCCCGGGACTCTGCGCGAGGATGGGCGTCTCAATAAAGCCACGGGTGTGAGTGGCCTTGTTGCCTATCGCGGGGATCAGTTTCCTGAGCAGTTTCGCGGCGATGTGTTTGTCCCGGAATCTGCAGGTAACGTGGTGGCCCAGTTTGAACTGGCCGAAGACGGCCTGGCACTGACGGCAACGCAGCGCCTGTATGACGATGCGCAGTGGGGCCAACGATCTTTCCTGGGGTCAACTGACGAACGGTTCCGTCCGGTGGACGCCATGAACGGGCCTGATGGCGCTTTGTATCTGATCGATATGTACCGGGGGATAATCCAGGATGACCACTTCCTGACAGATGAGCTTCGGGAGCAGATTTTTCAGCGCAAGCTTGAGACGCCCGTTGGCATGGGCCGTATCTGGCGCATTCGCCACACACAGGGTAAGCCCCGTACCGCGCAGATTGATCTGGCAGCCGCCAATGACGTGCAGTTGATCGCGGCCTTGTCCAGCACCAACGGTTGGGTGCGAGATACGTCGCAGCGACTGTTGCTGGCACGCCCCCAAAACCTCGCCGCCCAGTTGGGTGCGGTGGCTGCAACGGGCGATAATACGCTAGCAGCATTGCACGCCTTATGGGCTCTGGCAGGTCGCGGCGAGCTGAGCCGTGAACTTGCGCTGGATGTGATTCGCAACGGTGACCCGGCCCGGCAACTGCATGTGTTACGTGCCGCACGTGGCACGCTGCTGCCCGGTGATCTTCTGGCACTGGCCGCCGAGCTGGGGGGTGCATCCGAAGCGGTGGTGATGCAGCTGGTGTTTACACTGGGAGATCATACACAGGATGCCGCCGTGCGCGGCGCCATCTCGGGTTTGTTGACGGACCAATTGGCAAGTCGTTACGTGCGCCAGGCGGCTGTGCGTGCGGTGACGGGTAATGAACTGGTTTTTCTGCAGGAGTATCTGGCCGCAGGTCATCTGCTCAAACAAACGCAACTGGCCCAGCAATTGCTGGAGACGCTGGGTTCGGGCGCCTACCGCAGCGGGCGTGGTGACCTCACCTCAACAGCGCCGGCCGAACCCTCGCTGCAGCGTTTGTTGGCCTTTGCGGAATCCTTACAGGGAGCGCAAGCCTGGCAGCAGATTGCGTTACTGAAGGGCTTTGAGCAGATCACCAATGGTGAGGGCTTTGAGCCTGCGCGCCTGGCTGCGCCGCCTGCCATTTTTTCTGATGGCAGCATTGGCGAAAAAAATCCCCTGTGGAATGCGCGACTGGGCGGGCGCAAAGCCTTTACCTGGCCCGGGGACGAGCTGGCTCTGGGTATCACGCCATTGAGCCCGGAACAACTGCAGCTTATGGCGTTGGGCGAAGCATTCTATCCCCAGTGCAGTGCCTGCCATGGTGCGAATGGCGCGGGAATCGAAGGCTTGGCACCCCCGTTGAAAGATGCCAGCTGGGTAACCGGCCCGCCCGAGTGGCTGGGCCGAATTATCCTGCAGGGTATGACCGGCCCGGTTGAGGTTGGTGGCATCAAGTTTGATGGCCTGATGCCACCCCACGGGCACTTGCAGGTATTGGATGATGCAACGCTTGCCGGCCTGATGACCTACCTGCGTCGCAGCTGGGGCAACAAGGCGGACCCTGTCAGTGAGCAGATGGTTGCCGATGTGCGTGCAGCAAGTGTAAAACGCGGTACGCCCTGGACTGCAGCCCAATTACAGTTGGTGCCCATTGATAGAGGCTTTTCCCGCTTTACCGGTAAGTATTCAGTCAGCTTCATTACCATGACGGTGAGCGAAAAGCCGGAGGGGCTGCACCTTTCTGTTCCCATGTACGGCAGCGGTATTCTGCAACCGGTCGGTGGTACGGTGTTTGAGGGAACAGCGGGTGGAGAAACAGCCAAGGTTGAGTTTGTTGTGGATGATGACGGCAGCGTCAACAAGATGCTGCTGTACCGCGATGGAGAGAGGATACCCTTGGAACGTAAAGATTGAACCTAAAGAGCGAGCGAAAAAGTGAGTGTTGACTGGGTGTTAGCGGCTGTGGCGAAAACTCAATACCGCGGCCCATACGGCGACAAAACACAAGCCACCTATTTCCCGTGCTTCCTCTACCGCTTTTGTTTTCATACTCACGGATTCGAAAATATCCGTCAGTGAAGCGCCTCCAAGGCTGGGTAGCAATACTGCAGCCCACGTCAGGCTGGCGAGCAGCAGGGCTATGGCAATAGGGCGAGAGCCGCTGTCGCGATAGGCCGCAACGCACATCGCTGCGGCGGCCAGGTAGATGATGATCCAGCGCAGTGCATCCGGGTCGTTATACTGTGCCAGGGCGCTGAGCAGGTAGGCCGCTAGAAACAGCGTGTTAAATAGTTTTATGGTCATTAGGGACGAAGTCTTTGCAGCAGCCTATAGCGGCGTTTTTGTGTATTGTAGCGGACTCGTCGGGTTCTGGCTGTATAAGGGCAGAACTGCCCTGAGTTTCCGACTTGTTCTACTGACTTGTATATAAGATAGAGAATCAGAATGTCTCGTTATTCCCACCCACTGCTGCCTGTAGCGTTTTTTTTGCTGTTATCGGGCTCGCCCCTCGCTCTAGCCCAAGCCCAAACACTTGAAAATGTGCTCGTAACGGGCAGTTACTCGCCGCAGGAGGAACTCACCGCAGCGGTAACTGTTTTGGACAAGGCGCAGATTACGGCACTGAACAAGCGCAGTTTGGCCGGACTACTTCAGTCCGTGCCGGGTTTGCTGGTCGAAGAGCAGGGTGGCCCCGGTGGTCTGAGCGCCGTGTCAGTGCGCGGGGGCGAAGGGAACTTCACGCTTGTGTTGCTCGATGGAGTGCCGATAAACGACCCTACCAACTCGCGTGGCGGTGGATTTGATTTTGCCAACCTGAATACGGCTTTGGTTGAGCGGGTGGAGGTGATACGTGGGCCACGTTCTGCTGTTTACGGCTCCGATGCGGTAGCAGGTGTTATCAATATTGTAACGCGTCAACCGGAAGAAGGTTTTAGTCAGTCGTTGACGCTGGAGGTGGGCCAGGACGATTTTCTCCATAAGGGAATTGCGCTGCAGGGTCGTGTTGATGACTTTGATTATACGCTAGAGGTGGGCAGTCGTGATGATGGTGAGCCCACGCCGGGTAGTGACAGGGACGCGGATAGCGCTAATCTGCGGTTGGGTTGGGCGCTGGCTCCGGGTCATTTTGTCAGTGGCTCGTTCCGCTACCTCGATGGCTCCCGTAGCACTTACCCGGAGCAAAGCGGCGGACCTGAATTTGCGGCGATTGATGTTTTGGACAGTACCGATTATCAGGACACGCTTTTTGCGGTTAGCTGGCGCTTTGATGTGACCAAGCATTGGCAAAGTCGGTTGCAGGCAAGCCGCTTTGAACACGAGGAGACTTTTCTGTCGCCCGGTATTGCGCCGTTTTCTGAGGTGCCGCCTAATGCGGCGGATACGCAGTTCACCCGCGATCAACTGCAATGGGTTAATACGCTGCGCCCGAATAAACGCTATACCCTGAATATGGGTGCTGATCTGCGTGCCGAGGAAGGGGAGAGCGTAGGCTACCTGGAATTTTTTGGTGATCGACTGCTCACTGATTTCGATCTGGATCGGGAGAGTGTTGGTGTGTTTGCGGATGTCAGTGCTCGCCCATTGGAGCCGCTCTTGCTGCAGGGCAGTGTGCGTTTCGACGACCCGGACGACTTTGGTAGCGAAACAACCTGGCAGGTCGGCGCGCGCTATCGCCTATCACCACAGTTGAGTGTCGCGACGAACTGGGGAGAGGCGTTCAAGTTGCCAAGCTTCTTTGCCTTGGGTCATCCGCTGGTCGGTAATGTTGATTTGCGGCCCGAGCGCGCGCAAAGCTGGGATCTTGGCATCACTTGGCAACCTTCCAATGTCGCATCCGTATCATTGACAGGGTTCTTTAACGATTTTGAAGACCTGGTTGATTTTGATGATGCAACGTTCCGCAATGTTAATCGCAATCAAGTTGAAGCACTCGGTGCAGAACTACAGGCCAGCTGGGAGCCGACCCAGGCGCTTTCCCTCAAGCTACATGCAACCTACACCGACCTGGACGTGAAAGGCGAAGAGACCACGCTAACGGGTCGTCCCGAATGGAGCGCTGGCATTATTGCCACAATGCAGGTTTTCGCGGCACTGCACACTACTCTGGATTACCGCTACGGCGGGGAGCAATGGTCAGCCTCACGTCACACCGGCGAAGAATTGGTGGTGGAGCTGGATGATTACCACAAGGTCGATTGGGTGATTGCCTGGCAGGCCAGTAGAGATTGGCAACTGCACTTGTCAGTGGATAATGTGCTAGATGAAACCTATGAAACAGCAGTGGGTTTTGAGGCACCCGGACGCGCGCTGCGTTTGGGTATCCGTTACGGAAATTGAAGCTCGCAACCCTCTGGTAGCGCGCAACAAGAAAACTACAATGGACCTATGATGAAAAACCTTCTGCTAATTTCCTGTTTATGTGTGTTGCTGCTTGGCGCGTGCGCTAAGGATCCAGTCATTCCGGCGACCGAGTGTATTAATAGTCTTAGCAATGAAGAACGTACTCAAGGTTGGCGTCTGCTATTTGATGGTGAGTCAATGGGCAGCTGGCGCAGCTATCAAGAGCAGGAGGCTGATGATGGCTGGGGTATTGAGAGCGGCTGTCTTGCGCGTCTTGGTATGGGCGGAGATCTGATCAGCCGCGAGCAATTTGGTGATTTCGAATTGAAGCTGGAGTGGCGTATTTCCGCATCAGGCAATAGTGGTATTTTCGTACGGGGCGATGAATCGGAGCGGACCATACACTACACCGGCTACGAGATGCAGGTGCTGGACAATGCCGGACACTCCGATGCGGAAGATCCCAGCCACCGGGCTGGAGCGCTGTACGACATGATTGAGCTCGACCACGATACCAGCAAGCCGGTCGGTTATTGGAATCGGGTGCACATTATCGCGAACGGGCCGCATGTGGAATTTTGGCTGAACGAGCAGCGCACGGCAAAATTTGAGCAGGGCAGTCAGGAGTGGCAGGCGTTATATCAGGCGAGTAAGTTCACCGACAGGCCAAACTACGGCAGTCTGTTGCAAGGTCATATCGGCTTCCAGGATCACTGGGATAAAGTCTGGTACCGCAATATTCGGGTATTGGAAAAGTAAGTGCTGGCGCGACCGATGGTTGCAGTAAAGGCAACTGCAGAAGAGTCCTCCAATAGGACCAACGTCAGTTCTTACTAGCCACTCGGGCGAGTTGAATAACTGGGGTTACTGGTAGTCAGTCTTCAGCGGGTGTGCAGCGGGCGATAACGCCGTCGCTGGAGGGTAGCTTTCCCTCACAACTCTTTTTGCAGGCCACGGCTTCCTCGCCCCATTTGAGCGGGTGGAGAATGCAGCCCAGGTAACAGGGCCCCACGGCTTTAGCGAACTGTCGCATGACGCAGGTTTGTCCTTCTTCTCCCAAGAATTTCACACCGTCCGGAGCGTCTATTGAGTCTATGCTCTTTGCAGGATCACCCGATGGCGTTACGCCCGTTTTGGGTTTACCTGTCGCATCCATGGAATCGGTTAGGTAGAGAATTGCGTTTGCCAGCAGCCTGGTGAAGGCCGGGTCCTCAAGTGTGCTATCGCTGTGTCCCAGCGTGGTGCCGAAGACCAGTGTATCGCCCTGTTGCTTTAGCCATGTGGTGGTATGGCCTTTGCCATCTTCACCGGCGGACATCAACAGTGGCTCTGCGTCGAATGCGATGTTGATATACAGCTCGTCTTCGGTAGGCGTCCAGTCAGTGGGAATGCCTGTCAAAATGGGGTGCTCACCGTGATGTTGTTGAGGTAATGGGCGCAGGTGCTCATGAGCCACCGTTTTGAGTCCATAGAGCGGCCACCACAGATCCGTTTCTCGAAATGAGTGCATGCTGCAGTGAATGACCAGCGCGGGGGTTCCCAGCGCTTCTGTCTGGCGTCGTATGTTCTGGATGAGGGCAGCGTCGGTGTTGTCTGCCATGCAGATGTTGTAAATCAGCACATCATAATCGGCAGCGTAGTCGGTTGATTTCCAGCGTTCCAATTGCGCCACCGAAATATCAAAGCGGACATTGGCGTGCCGGGCGATGCCCTGCGTCATTACGCGAGTTTGGTACTGATAATTGTGATAAACACCTGGACTGGTCAGGAGCAGGGCCCGAATTGGGGGATCGGAACGCACAAGTTGGCTGGGCAGCAACAGGCCTGCTAGTAGTAAGCACATTGGCAGCAAGCCCATTAGCCGGTTCTGCGCTACCTTGCAATGCAGAGTCATAGCTCGCGTATCATCAGATTACGCCATTGTACAAAGTGCTTCTCGGGGGACGCATAGTTCCCGCCATGTACCTGCAGGCATATTACCCCGGGTTTGTTGATTGGTGGATATTTGAAGTCCGCTCGCTGTATTCCCGCTAACCAGGTTTCAATGCGTGGCCCCATTGCTCGCAGCTTCGCCGGATTCCAGTCGCGTTTTTTGGTCAGCCTGCTGCCTTGCTGTGCTAGCGTTAGTACGTCACCGTCGGCAATGCCAGGATAGATCCATCCGATATCCATGTCTTCGCCGTACACGGCGGCACTAGAGTAATCGAAGGCGACACGACCGGTAACAAAGTTATAGACCGGCTCGATAATACGACGCAGCCAATTGAAGTCGTCCCGTGAGGAAACGTTCATTTCAAATTGTGGACCTCTTACACTCTCAGGATGAGCTTCGCTGCGAAATTGCATGCTGGAGTTCATTTTTGGGCGCCGAATTTTAAAACGGAATTTCAGCTCGAAGTCCTGATACTGGCGCGGCGAGCAGCGAAAACCTCACGGACACTCCTGGCGACGCACTCAGCAGTGATTTAGTGCTCTTCAATTCATTCTCCTTCGTCCATCACCTAGTGAGGGTTGTTGTTCAGCTGAAAGCCATACTAACGTGCGTTTGCCAATGTTGGGTAGCCACAACTGACCGTCGCGCTGCCTGATTCTATGTGCATGCGCCCTTAAATAAACGAAGACATTCACTGCTGGAAGGGAAAGATTGCTGTTACCGCTAGCCCTTCGTGGTTTTCGCGATATTTCACATCGAGCGTGCCGCCGTGTAAGTCTGCAATCCTATCTACGATAGTGAGGCCCAGGCCCGCGCCAGTTGCGTCATTGCCAGGGACACGGAAAAAGCTATCGCGCAGGTGCAGCAGGGTGTCTAAACTCAAGGCAGGGCAATCGTTCGCGACCTGTAGTCTTATCTCACGTGCAGTAGATGTAACGCTAATATCCACTTCTGTGCCGATATTTGCATACTTGATGGCATTCTCTATCAAGTTGCGTACGAGTATGGTGACCAGCTCGCTGTTGCAGGCGTTAAGTTGTGAGGTTTGGCATTGCACATTGCATTCCAGTTCCAGACGTAGAATTTCATCACCCTGTGCGGCGAGTTCGTCGTAGATAATATGTTCCAGGTTGACCTGGTCCTGGCGTTCGAGAGGAACCTCGGGATCCAGTCGCGCCAGCGTCAGTAGCTGTTTTACCGAGTACACGCTGCGATTAACGCGTTGCTCCAGGCGCGCCAGCGTTTGCGCCAGGTCCGGATTTGGCGTCAGCCTTCTGGCATTCTCCAATTCGGTTTTGATGGCCGCCAGGGGTGTCTGCAGTTCGTGCGCAGCGTTGGCCACAAAACGGTGCTCATGGCTGACCAGGTTGCGAACCCTGCCCAGTAATTCATTGACCGCATCTACCAATGGTTCGACCTCTGCCGGCACATCACTGGGATCCAGCGGATCAAGCGAGCGCGGTGATCGGTCGCGCATACGTTTTTCCAATTCAACAATGGGCTGCGTACTGCGGTGAATGCCATAGACGACTGCGATAATGGTGAGGGGTAGTACGAGTAACAGGAACCACAGAGCCGGACTGAGGTTGTCCAGTATGAGTGCGTTGGCGCCACTCTTATTGGCGACCAAGGCCATCCAGATTCTCTCGTCGATTTTCTTTGCATACAGGCGCCATTCCTCTCCTTCCAGGTCAATGTCGCGAAATCCCTCTGCATCTGGCAATGGGAAGTCGGGGGCGTTGGT
>JBLFXU010000114.1:0-8375 GCA_047609575.1 Bacteroidia bacterium
ACATTAGCAGGCTTACCCTCAATTCAATCTATCACAGTGATCCAAGGCAGTAAGCGTCACGCCTTGTCCACAATAGTGAAATAGTGACAAATTTCACCCCCACTGTCCCAGAACGCGAACGGCATCACGAACCACCGTCCGAATTGGGACTACAGAAAGCTCAAAGGGCGAAATAACAGCAGGGACCAGAATAGAAACCCGATACATTCCAGAGTCACTATGGTGAGGTGTGTCCGGTGATTGGTGCTGCGCAGGGCGATCACAGACATCAAGATTTCGCCTGCGGAGCCCAGCAGCAACAGGCCGCCATAAGTCAGCGTACCGAGGCTGAACAATTGCAGCGGGCCAGACAATACCAGCGCAATATTGGCCAGGAAGAATCGCTTGCGCACGCTAAAGTAGTGCTCTTTCCAATCGGTGACCCGATCAGGACGCCTGGGAATAAGTGTGGAAATCTGCAGGTAGAGAAACGTCGGACCGGCGACACCCAGCACGAAGGCAAGAAAGTTCCAGGTCGCTATATCACGCAGCCCCCACATGGACCACCACAGCAGCAATGGATGAAATAATTTAAGTGCGAACCACACCGCGTGCACCGAGTAGCGGCGTTTCTCATCGTAGACGTGCGCGAGACCGTCCAGGCCATGCACTATCGTGAGTGCAAGTACCATGGAGATGGCTACGGTGATGTACTCAAATAGAGTCATGAATTCGACTAGCCCTCTTTAGGTACAGCCCCGTTCTTGATCCGGTCCCAGCCCCACGCTCCGTGCAACCGGCCTAGGACCGGCCGGCTCTAGATAGCCGCGAAGCCCCGTTCGAGGTCCGCCTGGATATCAGCGATATTTTCCAGACCCACCGCGACGCGAATCAGGTTGTCGGTGATCCCGGCCTCTTCGCGCTGCTCGGGCGTCAGCCGCCCGTGCGTGGTCGTCGCAGGGTGCACGATAGTGCTTTTAGCATCACCCAGATTCGCCGTTAGAGAGAGCATGCGTGTGCCATCGATGCAACGCCAGGCCTCATCGCGTCCCCCTTTTACCTGGAACGACAGTACACCGCCAAAGGCGCTTTGCTGACTGGCAGCCAACGCATGTCCCGGGTGATCAGGCAGTCCCGCGTAATATACGCTGTCCACCGCAGCATGCTCGCGCAGCCAGAGAGCCAACTCCAGGGCAGAACGACTATGGGCTTCCATGCGCAGGCGCAATGTCTCCAGCCCCTTGAGGAAGACCCAGGCATTAAAAGGACTCATGGTGGGACCGCAGGTGCGCAGGAAGGTTACGACCTCGGCCATGTGCTCCTGCGAGCCGAGCACGGCGCCACCCATACAGCGACCCTGCCCATCCAGGTATTTGGTCGCCGAGTGCACAACGATGTCTGCACCCAAATCAAGCGGTCGCTGTAAGGCCGGTGTACAGAAGCAATTATCCACAACCAGCAGGGCGCCATGGTCATGGGCCAGGTCTGCCATGGCCCGGATATCGGCCACTTCACAACGAGGGTTAGACGGTGTCTCGAGAAACAACAGAGCTGTTTCTGGTCGCAGCGCAGCACGCCAGCCCTCGATATCGAGTAACGGCACATAACTGACCTGTACGCCAAACTTCTCCAGGTAACGTCGAAACAAATTAGGTGTTGTGCCAAAGACATCCCGCGAGCAGACCACATGATCTCCCGCCTTAAGCAAAGCCATGGCCGTGCTCAGAATGGCGGACATACCCGATGAAGTAGCCACCGCTGCGGGCGCACCTTCCAGTGCCGCGAGCCGCTCTTCGAAGCTACGCACTGTGGGATTGGTATAGCGGGAGTAGACGTTGCCTGGCTCTTCCCCGGCAAAACGTGCTGCCGCTTGTGCCGCACTGTCAAAGACATAGCTGGAAGTCGCAAAGATCGGCTCGGAGTGTTCACCTTCCGCTGTCCGATGGATACCGCTACGAATGGCCAAGGTGTCGATACCGGCGCCGGCCAACGGATCATTGTCGTCGTATTCGTTCATTGGAATCTACGCGTCGTTGTGCAGGCCAACTACAGCGCCTTCTGCCTGCAGTCTGGCCCGATTCTCAGATTGAGCTTCATCGTTACGCAGTAGCGCAATACGATCAAGGTAATTTTGGTCGACATCTCCGGTAATATATTCACCATTGAATACCGAGCAGTCAAAGCCGGCGATCTGGGGATTACCTTCCATGGAACACTCCACCAGGTCTTCCAGATCCTGATAGACCAGCCAGTCGGCCCCAATCAGCTCACAGACTTCATCCACTGTCCTGTCATGTGCAATCAGCTCTGTGGCTGATGGCATGTCGATGCCATAGACGTTGGGATAGCGCACCGGCGGGGCCGCTGAGGCGAAATAGACGTTGGCTGCTCCGGCATCCCGCGCCATCTCGATAATCTGGCGACAGGTCGTACCGCGCACAATGGAGTCATCAACCAGCATCACATTCTTGCCGTCGAACTCCAAGGGCACAGGATTAAGCTTCTGCTTAACAGACTTCCGGCGCTCACTCTGTCCCGGCATGATAAAAGTACGTCCGATATAGCGGTTTTTCATCAGCCCTTCTCGGAACTTGATATCGAGATGGTACGCCATTGACTGGGCGGCGATACGACTGGTATCGGGAATAGGGATAATGACATCGATATCTATATCCGGGCGCTCCCGCTGAATCTTCTTCGCCAGCGCCTCGCCCTGTCGCATACGCGTCTTGTACACCGAAATGCCGTCCATCAAGGAATCGGGGCGGGCAAAGTATACGTGTTCGAAAATACAGGGTTGCAGCTTGGCATCATCTGAACAATGCTGCCGATGCAACTTGCCGTCCTGATCAATAAAGATTGCCTCGCCTGGTTCCACATCGCCCAGCAGGCTGAAACCCAGCACATCCAGTGCGACGCTTTCCGAGGCGATCATATAGTCCTCTCCCTCACCCGTTTCGCGCACGCCAATGACCAGAGGCCGAATACCGTGTGGGTCGCGAAACCCGAACACACCGTAGTTGATCAACAAGCCCACCACCGCATAGCCGCCCTGACAACGCCGGTGTACAGACTCTACCGCCTGAAATATGTCGCCAGCCTGAGGACTCAGCTTGCCCAAGGTCTGGAGTTCATGCGCAAAAATGTTAAGCAGTACTTCCGAATCAGAATCGGTGTTCAGATGGCGTAAGTCGTCCTGGAAAAGCTCCTGGGTCAGCTGCTCAGAATTGGTGAGATTGCCATTATGCGCCAGCGCTATACCGTAAGGTGAGTTCACATAGAACGGCTGCGCCAGCGCGGGGCCCGTGCTACCCGCCGTGGGATAGCGCACATGGCCAATACCCATGTTGCCCTGCAATCGCTGCATATGCTGCTGGCGAAATACGTCTCGCACCAGACCCTCGCTTTTGCGCTGGCTGAAACGACCCCCGGCACATGTCACCATACCCGCGGCATCCTGCCCCCGGTGTTGGAGGACCGTCAGGGCGTCATAGATATCCGGGGCAACATCTGTTTTTGCTACTACACCAACCAGACCACACATCGCTAATCCACCTCACCCCAAGTAAGTATCAATTGACAACCTCCAGAACTGGAGAGCTACTGACATTCGAAAACACCGCTTGCGCCCAGTTTGCCAGCATATCCACATGCGGCATCAACTGAGAATGTCCAAGCCAGGCTAAATTTTGTGGTGGCGCTAGCTGGCGCAGCAGGTAAATTGCCACCAGTACAATAATAATACCGCGTGTCAGGCCAAACACCGTGCCTAGCAGCCTGTCCAACAGGGTCAGGCCCGTGGCCTTGATCACCTGGCCACCCAGTTTACGCAACAGCGTCGCCGTCACCAGGGTCATTACGAACAGGGCTGCATAGGCGACCACATAGCGACCCGTTGCATTCATTATCCAGGGCTCCAGCAGGGTGGCCATATACCCAACAAACATATTGGCAATCAGGAACGCGGCAACCCAGCCGGCAAGAGAAATGGCCTCGGCGGCAAAACCACGCCACAAGCTGAGCAGCACAGACAATACCAGCACCACGACACTGACCCAATCCACCTCATTAAAGAGTGTCCAGTCAATCATTGGCTCTCCCCTTCATGGCGGGTGGCAGCCTGCATCAGGGCACGTAACGCACAATCATCGACGTCACACCGAACTCGGAATCAACCTCAGGCTGCAAACGTTCCAGGCGATCTCGCTCAAACTTGGGGCCAATGTAGACTCGATAAAGATCACGTTCGCCACTGCGCACCTTTTTGACGTACCCCTTGTGACCCATGTCCAGCAAACGCATGCGCAGGGAATCTGCCTTTTGCGCAACACTGACACTGGCCACCTGCAGAATCCAGGCCAGCGGAATGCCGTCTCCGTCCAGCGCCAGGGGCTCAGGAGCCGACTCACGAGGCTGTCCGGGAGCGGGCTTGGGCGAGCTTACCCCAGCTGGTTTTACTGTAGTCGGTTTTGCCACTGTCGATTCTCTGGGCGCCTTTGCCAACACATCGCCTAACCCGTCGTCCATAAGTACATCCGGTACAGGGATGCTGCGCGCGGCAATCTCCGGCGATGCCCGCAGGCCAATCGGATCTGGCGCCGTCAGCGCTGTGGTACTGATGCCAGGACGAGGCGGGATAGTGCCCTGCAACGCCATATCATCATGCCCGGGCTGCACAAAAATAATTGGCCAGAAAATCACCCCCAGGGCGACCAGAATCAGCGCTCCAACCAACCGCTGTTTTAGTATCTCGTTCACCTGTTCGCCTCACGCTTGCGTTGTGCTTTTTCCAGGGAGGGCATAACGCCTGCCACTGTGTAAAAAGAGCCAAAGATGACCAATCTATCGCCAGACTGCATGAGCGACTCCGCTCGCCTGAACGCCTGGCGTAGATTGTCACTGACACTCACTGGCCCCTGCCCCGCCTCGTGCAATCGGGACGCTAGTTCGGAGGCTGTAGCGGCCCTGGCATTGCCGGGTTGATCCGCCAAAAACCAGCCGTCGAAGCGGCCCTCTACCCGCGCAATCATCTCCGAGACATCCTTATCTCGCATGACTGAAAAAACTGTTAATGTCTTTCCAGAACAAGGAGTTGCATCAATATACTCAACTAATTTATCGACGGCCGATGGATTGTGCGCCACATCCAACAGATAGGTCCTACCCTCAATTTGAAGCTGTTGACGGCGACCGGTAGGCGCAGTCTCAGCCACCGCCGCTTGTGCATCCTCATCGGTAAAAGAGACCCCCAGAGCGGTTATCGCCTGTAGCGCACCGGCAAAATTTTCCGGCATGAGCGCATTATTTGCCGCGGGCGGAAGACACCGCTGCTTGCCCTGTGGACCCGCAAGCAAGATCTGCCAACCGGCTTTGTCGGCGCAAACGGTAAACTCTTTGCCGAGGCGAAATACCGGTGCAGCGCCACTGTCAGCAACCGCATTGGCCAGCCCGGCCGGAGGTGCAGGGTCAGCAATCACGGCGGGGCGACCCGCGCGCAAAACGCCCGCTTTTTCCCGGGCGATGCCATCCAGCGAATCGCCCAACCAATCCTGGTGGTCCAAGTCAATACGGGTAATAACAGCCACACTGGCATCAACGATATTCACCGCGTCCAAGCGACCTCCCAGTCCAACTTCTAGCAATACCACGTCTACTTGCCGCGCACGAAACACCCACAGCGACGCCAGTGTGGCAAACTCAAAATACGTCAGTGATATATCACCTCTGGCCTCATCTATGGCGCTGAAAGCTTCGATAATCTCGCTATCATCCACCTCACAACCCGCCACCCGAATTCGCTCGTTAAAGCGCAGGAAATGTGGGGAGGTATAACTGCCAGTCACCCGCCCTACTCTGTTGAGCAACGCTTCCATAACCGCGACCGTTGACCCCTTGCCATTGGTTCCCGCCACCGTAACAACGGGTTGCGGCACAGGGAGTAAATCCAGGCTGCGCGCGACCTGTGTCACGCGCGCTAGCCCAAGCTCGATTTTCTTGGGGTGAAGTTGTTCCAGCCGCTCAAGCCACTGCGCCAGCGTGGCGTCATTCATCTTCCGTAGTGACGACCGGATTCTCCTCATCCCCCTCTTCGGGTGGAGGCGGCTCGTCGTCTTCCAGGGGTGGGGACGCAGGCGGAATCGCAGGCTGGCCCGTCAACTTGGATAACAGTCGGGAGATAGTGTCGCGCATCTCAGTGCGGTGCACGATCATATCGATAGCGCCGTGTTCCAGCAAAAACTCACTGCGCTGGAAACCCTTGGGAAGCTTTTGCCGAATGGTCTGTTCGATAATGTTCGGGCCAGCGAATCCGGCACGGGCATCAGGTTCGGCAATATTGATATCACCCAACAGTGCAAGAGACGCTGATACCCCACCATAGATAGGGTCGGTCAGTACCGAAATATAGGGCACGCCCGCCATCTTCAGCCGCTCCAGTACTGCGCTGGTCTTGGCCATCTGCATGAGAGAAATGAGTGCCTCCTGCATACGGGCACCGCCGGAAGCCGAAAAACACACCAGGGGAATACCTTCATCAAGGCAGATTTGCGCGGCACGGGTAAATTTCTCTCCCACGGCATAGCCCATGGAGCCGCCGTGAAATTCGAACTCAAATGCCAGTACCACTACCGGCTGGCCGTGCAGGGTGCCACGCATGGCAATCAGAGCATCTTTCTCGCCGGTTTTTTTCTGCGCTGCAATCAGACGATCGCGGTATTTTTTCTTGTCCTTGAACTTGAGCCGGTCCACCGGCTCAATATCGGAGAGAATTTCCTCCGGGGAGCCCTCATCAAGGATAAAGTTGAGCCGCCTACGGGCACCAATACGCATATGGTGGTCGCATTTGGGGCAGACGTCTGCATTGCGCTCGACGTCGGGTCGATAGAGAACGGCCTCGCATTTAACGCACTTCTTCCACAGGCCTTCAGGTACGCTGGAAGCGCCCTCCCCAACGTCTTCGCGACGAACACCCGCGGGTAGAATCTTGTCAATCCAGCTCATGCTTCTCCCCGACACTCAATTGAGGCGGCCATTATAAACGCCAGCGCTGCTCCCTAGGAAGTCACACTGTCCATTCCAGCACGAATATCCGCAAGAAGTTCAGATGCAGCCTTCTGGGCAGTGGCAGAATCCGCTCCCGCGTCGAGCCTGGCAGCCATGGCGCTGATCAGGGCGCTGCCCACGACCACACCATCTGCCACCCGGGCCATAGCCGCAGCCGATGCAGCATCTTTGATACCAAAACCCACCGCCAGCGGCAAATCGCTGTGCCTGCGTATAATACGCAAGCGTGCGGACACTTCTTCCATATCCAGGTGGCCTGCGCCGGTCACGCCCTTCAATGAGACATAGTAAATAAATCCACTGGCGCGCTGCACAATCCGCTCGATCCGCTCTTCAGGTGTCGTCGGAGCCACCAACAAGATATTATCCATCGACACGCGCTGCAATTCTGCGTTGACGCCGTCCACCTCTTCGGGGGGAATATCCACCGAGAGCAAGGCATCGACACCGGCTCCACTGGCCTGGTCAGCAAAAGCTGCGTAGCCCATGCGTTCAACCGGATTGGCGTATCCCATGAGCAGCACAGGCGTATCGGCATCCTGTTCGCGAAACTGCCTGACCATTTCTATGGCATCCGACAAACTGGTGCCATGCTCCAGTGCACGTTCATGCGCTAACTGAATAACAGGGCCTTCCGACATGGGGTCTGAAAAGGGGATACCCAGCTCCAGGATATCTGCCCCACTTCTCACCAACGCGTGCATCAACTCAACCGTAACACCCGGTTCCGGGTCACCGGCGACGACATAGGGGATAAGTGCGGTCCTACCCTGCGCCTGCAGGCGCTCAAAACGCTGGGCGATACGACTCACTTGGCTACTCCATGAAGATTCAAAATAGGTCCGTGCAAAATCAAAATTCTATGCCGTCGATTTCCGCAACCGTGTGTATGTCCTTGTCGCCACGACCGGAGAGGTTCACGATGATGATCTGCTCCCGGGTCATCTGGGCCGCCAGCTTTTCGGCATAGGCCAGTGCATGACTACTCTCAAGCGCGGGCATAATGCCTTCTACCCGCGTTAGGATATGGAAAGCACGCAGTGCTTCAGTGTCATCGGCGACCACATAATTCACCCTACCAATGTCTTTCAACCAAGCGTGTTCGGGGCCAACACCGGGATAATCCAGGCCGGCAGAGACAGAGTGCGTATGCATGATTTGGCCATCGGGATCCTGCATCAGGTAGGTCCGGTTACCGTGCAGTATGCCCGGCGTACCCGCGGTTAAAGGCGCTGCGTGTTCGCCAGTGGCGACACCATGCCCGCCCGCTTCGACACCGTACATGGCAACCTCTTCGTCTTTTAAGAAGGGATGGAACAGGCCAATTGCGTTGG
>JBLFXU010000115.1:0-8373 GCA_047609575.1 Bacteroidia bacterium
GATATCCACAAGACACACACCCAGATCGCGCTCATCTTCAGTGAGCACCGAATAGCTGGAAGCCAGTTGCTCCAGAATCATCTCTTCAACATCGAGACCGCAGCGACGGATACATTTTTCAATGTTCTGTGCCGCATTGGCTGCGCAGGTCACTAGGTGAACCTTGGCCTCCAGTCTCACGCCCGACATCCCCAAGGGCTCCTTGATGCCCTCCTGGCTATCTATGACGTATTCCTGCGGCAATATGTGCAAGATTTTCTGGTCGGCCGGAATTGCAACGGCCTGTGCCGCGTCGATCACTCGTTCAAGATCAAACGCAAACACTTCTTTGTCCTTGATAGCCACAATCCCGTGCGAATTCAGACTGCGAATATGGCTACCGGCAATGCCGACATAGACCGAGTGAATCTGGCAACCAGCCATCAGCTCCGCTTCTTCAACAGCGCGCTGGATAGACTGGACAGTGGATTCAATATTCACCACCACACCTTTTTTCATTCCCTTGGACGGATTAGAGCCGATACCAACGACCTCAATCTCTCCCTCCGGACTGACCTCACCGACCATCGCGACAACCTTCGATGTTCCGATGTCCAAGCCTACGATCAGCTTCTTGTCCTGCGCGCTGCCCATGGCAGTCTCTCCCCTGCGCGACTCTCGCCGCTGTTATATTCCCGCCACCTGCGACGATTCTTCAAAAGCTACTGCTGCACCGGTGTCATAGCGCAAATCAACGCGCTGCACCGTATCCATCCGTGTGGCCAGCTCCACGCGGTACAACGTGACAAAACGCTGCATCCGCTCCCGGAACTTCCCCTTGCCAAGAAGCAGACGCGATCCGCTCTCCAGCACAACCTCCAATTCTCCCCGCTCATCCAGAACCAGTTCAGACACGGTAAGGCCAAGCGGTGATAACACCTCCACAAAACGCTGGTAGCGAGCCATCAATTCCCTGGCGCTACCCTCTGGTCCTGCCAACATTGGCAATACAGCAGGATCTTTCGTTCTAGCCGTGTGAAACACACCACCTTCATGATTGAGGAAGCCTTTATCGCCCCAGCGCGCAATAGGTCGCTGCTCGATCACGTGGATATCCAGACTGCTGGGCCAGCGGCGGCGTACCGTTGCCTCGTATATCCATGGCAGCCCTTCCAGCTGAGTGCGAATCACCTGCAGATCGGCCCGCAAAAAACCTTCCCGCACAGCTGGCTGCACCATCTCCTTTACAGCAGCTGCCTGCGTATGCTCCAGCTCACCTGTTACCGTAATACGTTTAACCGGAATGCTCTCAAGGGTGAGATATCCCTTGGCCGCAACACCGATGACGGCCACGGCGCCAAGCAAAATAAATATCCGCCCCAACCAGGCATTGGGTTTACGTACCGACTGTTTTTCCTTCACCTTACGCGTGGCGCCATTACTGGCCGGTGTTTTGCGTGGTTTGTTTTTCCCGCCCGGACGGCGAGCCTGTATCAAGACCAAGTCAACGAAGCGCATTCAACGCACCTCCCGCAGACTCAGTTCCACGATGCGTGATACCAATGCACCGATATCCAGCCCCGCAGCGATTGCCGCCATAGGCACCAGACTGTGTGACGTCATTCCCGGTACGGTATTCACCTCTAGCACCTGAAACTGACCCTGTGCATCGCGCATCAAATCCACCCTGCCCCAGACAGAACAGCCCAGGCTGCTAAAAGCGCTTAGTGACAGCTGCGCGATAGACGCCTCTTCGGCCGTGCTCAGTCCGCAGGGACACAAGTAGCGCGTGTCGTCTGTCAGGTACTTCGCCTGGTAGTCGTAAAATTCATTATCTGTTTCGAGCTTTATAGCCGGCAGTGCTTCATCGCCCAGTACCGCCACTGTGTACTCCGGACCGTCGATTAACTGCTCGGCAAGCACCTCAGCGCCGTACTCCCGGGCCAAGTGATAGGCCTGCTCAAGTCCCGCCGCATTGTCGGCCGAACTCATACCGATACTGGAACCTTCCCGGACCGGCTTGACGAATACTTTGCCGAGCTGGTCGATCACCTGCTGCCAGTTTGTGTCCTGATCAAGCAAAACAAAGTCCGCCGTAGGAAGATTAATGCCTTGCCACAACTGCTTGCAGCGCAGCTTGTCCATCGCCAGTGCCGATCCGAGCACCCCGGCTCCGGTGTACGGCAACCCCATGGTTTGCAAGGCACCCTGCATACTGCCGTCCTCACCACCGGGGCCGTGCAGCGCAATGAACACTGCCGCAACACCCGATAGCTGCGCGCCCCAATCTGGCTGTATTGGATCCACGGCGATGGTATCCACGCCTTGTGAGGACAGCGCATCGAGCACGGTATGACCGCTCAGCAACGAAACTTCTCGCTCGGCAGAATCGCCACCCAACAGAACGGCTACCGGACCTTGCAGTGTGTCGTGCAAGGCCATCAGCCATTCACCTCGCGCTGCGCGGTATTACCTAAATCCTGTGCCAGCCTGGCGATATCACCTGCACCCTGAGTCACTACCACATCACCGTCCTGCACCAACGTTGCCAACAAAGCAGGAACGTCTTCAATCGACTGCGCGTATACCGGTTCTACCTGACCACGCTGGCGAATACTGCGCGTCAAACTGCGGCTGTCGGCGCCGGGAATAGGGTCTTCACCCGCAGCGTACTCACGCAGCAGCACCAGCACGTCTGCACCGGATAGAACGGCAACAAAGTCCTCGTACAAGTCACGCGTGCGCGTGTAGCGATGCGGCTGGTACACCATCACAGTGCGGCGTTCGGGCCAGGCCTGGCGCAATGCGTTCAGGGTTGCCTGCACTTCGGTGGGATGATGCCCATAGTCATCCACTAACAAGGCCGATCCCTGTGAAAATTCAATTTCACCCAGCTGACTGAAACGTCTGCCAACGCCCGCGAATTCCGCCAGACCGCGTTGTATCGCCGCATCATCCAGCCCTTCATCGCTGGCCACCGCTGCCGCCGCAGTGGCATTCAAGACATTGTGTGCACCGGGCATATTCAGTTGCACATCAAGTGGCGTCATCTCGCCTGGACGCCGCAGCGTAAAGGCTGTTGTGAGCCCCGCTGGTTGCATATTTTCGATACGATAGTCCGCGTCTTCAGCGAAACCGTAGGTAATGACCTGCCGCGACACCTCCGGCAGCAATCCGCGCACCACCGGATCATCAATACACAAAATCGCCATACCGTAGAACGGCAAGTTGTGCAGAAACTCCAGGAACGTCCGGCGCAGCACAGAAAAGTCACCGCCGTAGGTTTCCATATGATCCGCTTCTATATTTGTCACTACGGTGACCATCGGCTGCAGGTGCAAGAAAGAGGCGTCGCTCTCATCCGCTTCGGCTATTAGAAACCGACTGGCCCCAAGTTGAGCATTACTACCCACACTGTTAACCAGGCCGCCAATCACAAACGTGGGATCAAGCCCCGCTTCACCAAATACCGCGGCGATTAAACTCGTAGTTGTGGTCTTGCCGTGCGTACCTGCCACTGCAATGCCGTGGCGATAGCGCATCAACTCTGCGAGCATCTCCGCACGAGGCACGACAGGAACACGCTCTCTTCGGGCAGCAATGACCTCCGGATTGGTTTCATCCACGGCGCTTGAAGTGACAACCACATCGGCCGCGCCTAGATTTTCCTGCTCATGGCCAACAAAAATCTCAACACCCTTGCGCGCCAACCTGTCTGTAACCGCGCTCGTGCGCAGGTCAGAACCTGCAACCTCGTAGCCCAGATTGACCAGTACTTCTGCGATACCACTCATGCCAGCACCACCAACACCGATCATGTGAATCCGGCGCACGCGGCGCATCTCAGGAACTGTGTAGGCGCTGGGCTTGTCAGGCATGCATCAGCTCCTCACAACAGTCCGCTACCCTGGCTGCAGCATCTGGATTTCCCGCCGCGCGAGCGACAACTGCCATCTTCGACAAGTGATCCGGACTCGACAGCTTTTCACGCAACAAATTTGCCAGCGATACGGGCGTCATGTCTGACTGGGGCAACAAGGTGGCGGCTCCGAGCTCGGTGAGTGAACGGGCGTTGGCACTCTGGTGGTCGTCAATCGCCTGGGGCAGCGGCACTAGAATGGAAGGACGGCCCATCATGGCAAGTTCAGCAATCGTCAGCGCACCGGCACGGCAAAGCACCAGATCAGCCCAACCATAGGCCGATGCCATGTCCTCTATGAAAGGTGCCACCTTGACGCCCTGCTGCATTAGTTCGCCGTAGGCATCACGCACGCCGGCATCCTGGTCGGCACCCGTCTGGTGCCACACCTCAAAAGTACTTTCTTTCTCCTGCATCAAACTGTGCAAGGCGGCAGGGAGCACTTCATTGATCGGCTGCGCGCCAAGACTTCCGCCCAGAACCAGTAATCGCAAGGGCCGCTGTCCTGCATAGTCATAGCCGTTATCAGCTACTGCTGCGGCGATCAATTCCGCGCGCACTGGATTACCCAGCACCTGATTGGCTATTCCCTCTCGAAATGCACCGGCAAATCCACAGGCAATGACATTTGCCAAGGGGGCAAGCATTCGATTGGTCGTACCGGCCACCGCGTTCTGTTCGTGAATCAGTAGTGGTTTACGCAATAACCACGCTGCCACACCTGCTGGGCCCGCCACGTAGCCGCCCATACCTATAACGCAATTGGGCGCACGACGCAGCATCAACCACAGCGCTGCAACGGACGACAGCAGCAGAAAGAACACAGCGGAGATCTTGCTTAGAATGCCCTTGCCTCGGACTCCGCGCACGGGCAACAAGTGCAGCGCAATACCTGCCTCGGGCACCACCCGGTGCTCCAGGCCGCGACGCGTACCAACCCACTCAACCCGATACCCGCGCGATAACAGTTCCTTTGCCACAGCCAGAGCCGGATAGACATGACCACCTGTGCCGCCTGCCATCATTAATACAAGCGGCTGTAACGCTGCCATCAGCCACGCCTCCTGCGATTACCGCTCTGACGCGTGTCATTGTCGACTCGCAGCACCAAAGCGAGCATGGCGCAGCAAACGATAAGACTGCTACCGCCATAACTAATAAAAGGCAGAGTTAATCCCTTGGTAGGAAGAAGACCGCAGCTCACACCAATGTTGACGAAAGCCTGACCAGAAAATATCAGAGCCACACCGAAGCAGACGTGCGCACCAAAAGGACTGCCCGCCTCCAGCGCCCGTCTACCTGCCCACAGAATACGTCCGACCAGTGCGGCGAATAACAGAATCACCGCCATCGAGCCGGCAAATCCCATTTCTTCTGCCCAAATAGAAAATACAAAATCCGTATGCGCCTCGGGCAGGTAGAACAGCTTTTGAATACTGTTACCCAAACCCACGCCCAACCATTCGCCGCGACCAAACGCGATCAGTGACTGCGTCAACTGATAGCCACCATCAAAGGGCTCGGCCCAGGGATTCTGGAAAGCGGTCAGCCGTTTCAAGCGATAGGGCTCGCTCACTATCAGCACAAGGCCACCGCCCGCTGCTCCCAGTGCAACAATGAGAAAATGACCAAGCCGAACTCCGGCGAGAAACAACATGCCCATCGCAGTGACGACAACAATGACGGTGGCACCAAAATCCGGCTCCACCAATAGCAGTAACGTTGTCGCGCCCAGCACTCCCATTGGTTTCAAGAAACCCTGCCAACGAAGTCGCATCTCTTCTTCGCGCCGCACCATGTAACCTGCCAGATACACCACCATGGCCAGCTTGGCGAATTCTGAAGGTTGCACTGTGATGGGGCCTAGCGCTAACCAGCGCTGGCTACCATTGACCTCTCGGCCAATGCCGGGAATCAGTACCAGAATCAAGCCGGCCAGTGCCAGCAAAAGCCACATCCAGCCACTTTCCTGCCAGAACTTGAGCGGCACGTGATACATACCGATCGCGATAGTCACGGCGCCCACCAGATAAATCCCATGACGCTGCGTGTGAAACCAGGCATTGCCATAGTTTAATTCTGCATAACCGATCGATGCGGAACTGATGGCAATCAGCCCGATCAGCAACAGAGCCAGACCCATAAAGGCCATGGCAGCATCGGGACCAGGAGCGATCAGGCTTTGCGCGCGACTCATGCGACTCCTCCGCTGCGCTCAAGCACTGCTGCACGAAATGCATCGCCGCGTGCCTCATAGCCACTGAACATATCGAAACTGGCACAAGCCGGAGACAACAGCACGCAATCACCGGCTACCGCAGCGGCGGCGGCCAGCGCGACAGCTTCCGCCATAGAGCTGGCATTCTTTAGTTCGGCTGCGCCGGACAGTGCGGCGCGCAGCATATCGGCATCCTCCCCAAGAAGGATGACGTGCTTGCAGTGCTGACTTACCGCATCCCGCAGCTGACTGAAATCTGCCCCCTTACCCTGACCACCGGCAATTAGCAGAATGTCCTGGTCGCCACCCAGGCCCGACAAGGCCGCCTGTGTCGCACCGATGTTTGTGCCCTTGGAATCATTCACGAAGCTAACCCCGGCGATAACTGCTATCGGCTCGCAGCGATGCGGCAATCCCTTAAAGGTACGCAGTGTCGTTAGCATGGCATTCAGTGGCAGCCCTGCGGCATAGCCCAGCGCCAGCGCGGCAAGCGCGTTGGCAATATTGTGGCGGCCGGGCAGTGACAATGCCTGCGTCGGCAGCAGTTGTTCGGTGCCACGGTACAAAAACTCTTGGGCGTCCACTGTACGTAGACCAAAGCCATTCGAGAGCGGCTCGCTCATGCACCAGCTGATCTGCTCTACTTGCGTATTTACAAGCGGCACGCTCAGGGGGTCCGACGGGTTCATCACCACCGCCTTGCAGCCACGGAAGATACGATGCTTGGCTGATCGGTAGGCTCGCATAGTGCCGTGACGATCCATATGGTCTTCACTAAGATTTAGAACCGTAGCAACAGCAAGACCCAATTGGCCGGCTCGCTCCAACTGGAAACTGGATAACTCCAAAACGTAAAGCTCGCGTTCATCAGACAATAGCGCCAGCGCTGGCGTACCCAGGTTGCCTCCTACACCCACATTCAGCCCCGCCTGCGCAGCCATCTCGCCAACCATTTCTGTCACCGTCGACTTGGCATTGGAACCGGTAATGCCGATGACAGGCGCACCGGCCTCGCGTACAAACAGGTCAATGTCACCCACTACGGCGACATCTGCCGACTGAGCTTGCATAACGATGTCAGCATTCATCGCAACACCAGGACTGACCACCAACTCCAGGGCATCCTCAATGAGTGACGCCGGGTAATCGCCCGCGTAAACAGACACGTCAGGCATTTCGCGAGACAAAACATCCAGGCCAGGCGCCTGGTCTCGCGTATCAACTACCACAAAAGGCAGGCCCCGCTCGCGCAGAAAGCGAGCGCAGGACAAACCGGTAACGCCGAGACCGACGACTACCCTGTTCTGCGTGCTGGCCATTATGTCTGCCGCCACTTCCATTCTTACCTATCGTAGTTTCAAGGTGGCCAGGCCAAACAGCACCAGCATCACCGTGATAATCCAGAAGCGCACAATGACCCGCGGTTCCGGCCATCCCTTCAATTCGAAGTGATGGTGAATTGGAGCCATTCGGAATATGCGCTTACCCGTCAGTTTGAAAGACGCCACCTGCAGGATGACCGACACGGTCTCCAGCACAAAAATTCCGCCCATAATGAAAAATACAATCTCGTGGCGCGTAATGACCGCAACAGTGCCCAACGCTGCGCCCAATGCGAGCGCGCCAACGTCGCCCATGAAGACCTGGGCCGGATACGTGTTGAACCAGAGAAAACCCAATCCCGCGCCCGCTATGGCACCGCAAAATACAGCCAGCTCACCGCTGCCCGCCACATAGGGAATGTGCAGATATTCAGCAAAGTCCACACGGCCGGTCAGATAGGCAATAATCCCCAGCGCGGTACCGACCATCACTGTTGGCAGTATGGCGAGGCCATCCAGACCATCAGTGAGGTTGACCGCATTGCTGGCGCCGACGATGACAAAGTAGGTCAACACGATGAAAAATGGACCCATACTCCAGGCAAAGTCTTTGAAGAAAGGGATGTAGAGTTGCGTGGTCACGGGTGTATCGAATGCCAGATACAAATAGAAGGCCGCAGCCAGTCCTGCTACCGACTGCCACAGGACCTTCCAGCGGGCGGGCAAGCCACGAGAATCCTGCTCGGCCACCTTACGATAGTCATCGACCCATCCCACCGCACCAAACGCCAGTGTTACCAAAAGCGCCACCCACAGGTAGGGGTTGCGCAGATCACCCCACAACAAACAGGAGGCGGTAATACCAACGAGAATGAGCGAACCGCCCATTGTCGGCGTCCCGGATTTACTCAAATGGCTCTGCGGTCCGTCATCGC
>JBLFXU010000116.1:0-8319 GCA_047609575.1 Bacteroidia bacterium
TATCCGTGTACAGGCTCGACTGGCGACGCACCCGATAAAGCGGGGCAGGCCCTCCTGTCGCCAGACGTCCCCGGTGGCGGTCCCCCGGTGGCGGTCCCCCGGTGACACGCTAGCTCTCGTGCTCCTCGTTCGGCTCCTGATTTCAAACTGAGCCACTACCTGTTAACCACCCCCTGCCTGTTGCGAATCAAGGTCATGGCCACTGGCTAGTGCGGCAGCTGCTGGCTATGCTGGGCGCCTCCCACACTCACCGGTGACCTGCATGCGCCTTTTGTACAGTGCGCTACTAATTGTCCTGCTGCCCTTCGTGTTGCTGCGCTTGTTGTGGCGCTCGCGGAAGCAGCCCGCTTTGCGGGACCAGCTAAGGCAGCGCTTTGGCTTTGTGCCGCCCTCCCAGGGCACTGCACCTTTGTGGTTGCATGCGGTGTCGGTTGGTGAAGTGCAGGCAGCCAGTCCTCTTATTGAGGCTTTGCTGGTAGAGCTGCCACAGATTCCATTGGTAGTTTCCACAACAACCCCAACCGGGGCTGCGTTGCTGCAGCAGAAGTTTGGTGATCGCGTGCGGCACGTGTATTGCCCCTGGGATTTGCCTGCTGCGGTTGCTCGTGGCCTGAAGCGCATCCGGCCCAGGGCATTGGTACTCATGGAAACGGAACTGTGGCCCAATCTTGTGCAGGGTTGCCGGGCCATCAATTGCCCCGTTCTCCTGCTCAATGCCCGCATGTCTGTCCGCTCCGCCGACCGCTATCGTTGGGGCGGACTAATGATTCGAAACATGCTGGGCGAGATTGCCCACATTGCTTGCCAGACCGAACAAGATGCCCAACGTTTTCGTGATCTGGGTGCGAACACCGAGCAGGTATCCGTGTTGGGCAATCTCAAATACGAGGTGCAGCCAGATCGTCAGGCGCTGGAGCGTTTGAGGCAGAGTCTGGCCCTTGCGGGGCGGCTTGTGCTGGTGGCTGGTAGTACACACCCCGGCGAAGAAGAGCAGATTTACGAGGCGTTTCGTCGCCTGAAAGCCGAATGGCAGGATTGCCTGTTGATCCTGGCGCCGCGCCATCCGGAGCGGGCAACGGACGTGGCCGCCGCCTTGGGGCAACGCGGTTGGCTCGTGCAGCGCCGATCCCAGGGCATATTGCTCAATATGAATGACGATGTACTGCTAATTGATGGTGTTGGCGAACTGGCGCTGTTCTACGGACTGGCTGATGTGGCCTTTGTGGGCGGCAGCCTGGTGAAACGTGGGGGCCACAACCCGCTGGAACCGGCGTGTCTGGGTGTGCCGGTGATCTGCGGCCCGTCGAATTTCAACTTCGCCGACGCCGGGGCCCAGCTGCGCGAAGTCGGCGCTATGCGCGTGGTTGCCGACGCCGATGAATTGATCTGTGTCGTGCAGACAATATTTAGGGATAGGGAGCTCAAGCGCGAAATGGGAGAGGCAGGTCTGGAGGTGGTAGAGCGACAGCGAGGCGCACTGCCGCGCTGCCTGGCATTGGTGTTAAGGGCGCTGGCCGACCACTGAATCGTGGCCAGTAGGCCTATTTTGTGTTGTTCGCCGTTGGCGGCTTGGGCACTTCGAGGAAATTGTCCAGCAAAATGACGTCCTCAGGGCTGAGCAGTCCAGCGGACTCCTTCAGGCGCATCATATTGAGGATGTAGTCATAGCGGCTGTTGGCGTAGTCCCGTTGTGCACTGAACAGCGTGTTCTGTGCATTGAGCACGTCAACTACGTTCCGTGTGCCCACTTCATAGCCGGCTTGCGTGGCGTCCTGCGCGCTGCGTGAGGATACGATGCTTTGTTTGCGCGCTTTGACGCGCGAGACGTCACTCATGACCGTCATGTGCAGTGAGCGCGTAGTGGTGACGGTATTGCGTGTAAGGTTGATGCGGTCTTGCCTTGAGGCGTTGAATTCCTGTGCTGAGCGACGGCGATTGGCGCTGATTGCACCACCGGCGAATAGTGGCATGCTCAGCCTGACACCCCAAGTTGTGTCTTCGCTATTGCTGTTTATGTCTTCGGCGTTGAATAAGCTGTCCGGCCTGACGATACTCGATCCGTCGGTATCGAAATCCGAGTAGCTATAACTGCCGACTATTTTCGGCAGGTGCTCCGACTTGTTCGCTTTGGCGGTTTGGCGTGAAGCTTCTTCCCGATGGCGAGCAGCTTGCAGGGTGAAGTTATTCTCCAGCGCAAAGTCTACCCATGCAGCGCGATCCAGTGGTTGCGGCGAATTGATCCCGAAATCTTCCTGCAGCACATTCAGGTTCTCATGACGCTGGCCCGTCAGCACAGAGAGTCTTTCCAGTGCGACCGAGCGGTTGTTTTCATCGACGATGCGATCTACCTGGGCCAGATCCCTGGCGGCCTGAGCCTCATAGACATCGGTGATGGCGATCAAACCCACTTCGAAACGCTGCTGCGTCTGCTCTAATTGCCGCTCAAAAGCGCGTTCCTGTGCCTGGGATGCCGCCAGGTTATCCTGGGCGCGCAACACGAGCAGGTAGGCTTCCACCACGCGCACCACCAGGTTCTGCTGGTTGGAGGCGAATATGGCCTCTGCCTCGCGGCTGATTTCGCGTCCGGAACGGAAGCTAAACCAGGCAGGAAGATCAAACAGGGCCTGGCTGAGGGACACCTCAAAGCCTTCGTTTTCTGTGTCGCGCTCCGAGGTAGAGCTTTCAATGGTTGGGGGCTGATCTTCTGTAAAAACGGGCCCCTGGGATTCTGAGTCGGTTTCGCTGTCTTGATAGGTGTATGAACCGGTCACCTGCGGCAGCAGTGCCGCCCGTCCGATAACCTCGGACTCCTTACGGGCCAGATAGACAGCCTGTTCTGATTTCAATTGCGCGTCATTTTCCAGCGCCAATTCGTAAACATCCCGCAGAGACTCAGCGTGCAAACTGAAAGAGCAGAGAAATAGTGCCAGCGACATGGGCACCACAAACAGGCGTTTCATGCAATTATCCCCGAGGTGTTATAGCCAAAATGTTACGATGCAGTGTAACAGCCAATGGCTTTTGCTGCATATATCAGAGCAGTGCATCATTGCCGTTGCGAAAACGTGCGCTTGCTCCCGTTATGTGCCATCTTTTGTATTCGGCGGCGTCAGTTTGCGGTTAGTCTTTGTCGTTGGACTTTTTCATTGGTAAGTGTGAACCGAGTGTTGGAGCGGGAATTCCCGATCTAGTTGTGCAAAAACGGAACAAACAATCAGTAAAGCTGGACCTGCAAGAACTCCACGGAGTTTGTGAGGCGAACTATGCCCGGCTTATGTGTCTTTACCCCGACTATGAGAGCTGCAATACACGCTCGCTTCTCGTTGGCAGTGCCAAGGTACGCCTGGATGTTCTGGAGCGCGCCAGGTACACAACCATCTTTCAGTTAAACCAGTGGCATGCGGGTTCTCGCTGGCTGGGCCGCCTGCGCGTTGAGTTGCGCACCTATCATGATGCCAGCATGGTAGAGGTCGGCATGTTTCAGTCCCACCGGCGTATTGCCGGGCGCTACAGCTATCCCAACGAGCACATGTTCCAACAGGATGAGAAGTTCCAGCAAAATCGCTTCCTGGCGGATTGGCTTGATCACTGCCTACAAAACGGCCGGCTGGGTGTGGATGTAACCGCACCTCTGACGGGCGCCTGATTCGGTCCGCCGCGTCGGCGATCTTATGGCTCAAGCTCATACTATAGAAACTCTTTCTGCCTCTGGCACCACGCTCCGTGTGGTGCAGTTGACTGACTCGCACCTGTGTCGGGATGCCGGTGGCACCCTGTTGGGAATGGATACTGATCGCTCCTTGCTGGCAGTCATCAATCAGGTGAGGGCCGAACGGTCTGGCATTGATGTGCTGCTGGGAACCGGCGACCTCGCCGATGGTGGCGCCCCGGAGGCCTACCTGCGCCTGCGGCAGTATTTTGATGACTTGCACGCTCAGAATTATTGGTTGCCTGGCAATCACGACGATAGAGCGGGTATGGAACGAGCGGCTGGCGATACGCCCCGCATGCCCGGAGAAATTCGCATTGGCGGCTGGCAGATCGTCATGCTGGATTCACAGGTACCTGGATCGGTGGGCGGCAAGCTTGGACAGGTGGAGTTGACCCGGCTTGATGAGGCGCTTGGCACAGCGGCAGAAGCGGGTTTGTACTCGTTGGTTTGTCTGCACCATCAGCCTGTGGCTATCGGGTGTGGCTGGTTGGACGAGCAGATGGTGTCGGACGCAGAGGTTTTTCTCGATATACTCGATCAACACGACTGCGTACGCGGTGTGTTGTGGGGGCATGTGCACCAGGAAATTGATCGGCAGCGCAACGGTGTGCGCCTGTTGGCTTCACCCTCTACCTGTGTGCAGTTCGCGCCTGGCTGTAAGAATTTCAAGGCCGACGACCAACCCCCAGGTTATCGTTGGTTAGACCTACAGGCGGACGGCAGCATTGATAGCGGTGTCTCCCGCGTCACTGATGTAAAGTTCGAGGTTGATCTGGACTCTGGCGGCTACTTATAGCTCGCCTTGGCGCTCGCGCCCTGTACAATGGCTCCTTCTGGGGCAGCACTAATACGTAACTAATACGTACCCAATTTGTACCTACGCAAGATAACGACGCAATATTCATGAGCCAATATACCGCCGAAGACATCGAGGTCCTCACGGGACTTGAGCCTGTGCGCAAGCGCCCGGGCATGTACACCGACACCACCCGCCCGAACCATCTTGCACAGGAAGTTATCGATAACAGCGTCGACGAGGCACTGGCCGGACACGCTAGCCAGATCGATGTCTGCCTGCACAAAAACGGTTCTGTAACGGTGTCTGACAATGGCCGCGGCATGCCCGTGGATTTGCATCCGGAGCAGGGCAAGCCCGGTGTTGAAGTCATTCTTAGCACGCTCCACGCGGGCGGTAAATTCTCCGACAAAAACTATCAATTCTCCGGCGGCCTGCATGGCGTGGGCGTCTCAGTGGTGAATGCCCTGTCCAGCGAGCTCACAGTGACTATTCGCCGTGATGGCGAGGTCCACCAGATGACTTTCGGTGGCGGCGAGAAAAAGACCGACCTGAAAGTCATCGATACCTGCGGTAAGCGCAATACTGGCACCAGCGTGACCTTTCTGCCCGACGGCAAGTATTTTGATTCGGTCAATTTCTCGCTGCCACGTCTGAAGCATGTATTGCGTGCCAAGGCAGTGCTGTGTCCGGGCCTGCGAGTCAAATTCAAAGACGAAAAGAAAAAGGAAGAGGGCGAGGAGTGGTACTACGAGGACGGCCTCACCGATTACCTTGCAGATGCCACTATTGATTACCCGGCGATACCCGAACAGCCTTTCGTGGGCAGCTTCAGCGGCAGCCGCGAAGGCGTTGATTGGGCGGTGCAGTGGTTGCATGAGGGCGGCGAAGTGATCGCTGAGTCCTACGTAAACCTGATTCCAACCGCCCAGGGCGGTACCCACGTGAACGGCATGCGTACCGGCCTCTTGGAAGCCATGCGCGAGTTCTGCGAATCACGCAGCCTGTTACCACGCGGTGTTAAATTGGCGCCTGAAGACATTTGGGATCGCTGCTGCTATGTACTGTCTTCCAAACTGACTGACCCGCAGTTCTCCGGCCAAACCAAGGAGCGTTTGTCGTCGCGCGAAGCGGCTGCTTTCGTATCCGGGGTCGCAAAGGACGCCTTCAGCCAGTGGCTGCACCAGCACACTGAGGAAGCGGAACAACTGGCGGACATGTGCATCAACAACGCACAGGGCCGCATGCGTCTGGCGAAGAAAGTCACGCGCAAAAAAATCGCCAGTGGGCCTGCATTGCCGGGCAAGTTGGCAGATTGTTCTGGCGACGACCCGAGTCGTGGCGAATTGTTTTTGGTAGAAGGTGACTCCGCCGGTGGATCCGCAAAGCAAGCGCGCAGCCGCGAGTTCCAAGCTATCTTGCCCCTGCGCGGGAAGATACTGAATACCTGGGAGGTGGACTCTCAGGAAATTCTCGCTTCGCAGGAAGTGCACAATATTTCGATTGCTCTGGGTATCGACCCGGCCAGTGATGATCTCTCTGGTCTGCGCTATCACAAGGTTTGCATACTGGCCGACGCAGATTCAGACGGCCTGCACATTGCGACCTTAATCTGCGCGTTGTTTGTGCGTCACTTCCGTCCTCTGGTTGCAGCGGGTCATGTTTATGTTGCGATGCCGCCCCTGTACCGTATCGATATCGGTAAGGAAGTATTTTATGCCTTGGATGAGCGCGAAAAACAGGGTGTCCTTGATCGAATAGAGGCAGAAAAGAAAAGAGGCAAAGTTAACGTGCAGCGCTTCAAGGGCTTGGGTGAAATGAATCCACTGCAGCTGCGCGAGACCACCATGGATCCCGACACTCGTCGTTTGGTGCGCTTGGTGCTCGACGCGGGAGACGGCACTAACCAAATGCTCGATATGTTGTTGGCGAAAAAGCGCGCGCCGGATCGCAAGAGCTGGCTGGAAAAGAAGGGCGCTCTTGCCGAGGTCGTTTCCTGAACGCAGCTGCGTGAGTGTTTAAGTCGGGTTCTATTGAGTGACCTGCAATTGAGTAGGCTACAATTTGGTGGGCTACATATCAAAATATCGACGCGGTACCATTGCTGCGGTTACCAGAGGTTCTGTTATGACCAATTCAAAAAGTGTATTGCGCGGCCCCATTAAAGGACTGTGCGGCGTTTTTTTTGCCGCACTGTTGCTGACAGCGTCATCAGCCTGGGCCCAGTGGGAACTGAACAGTGATCACTCTGCGATAAATTTTGTGTCGATCAAAAATGGTAGCGTAGGGGAGGTGCACAGTTTCGCATCGTTAGTCGGCTTTATTGGTGCAGGTGGCAATGCTCAATTGACGATAGACCTGGACAGCGTCAGTACGCTTATTCCCATTCGCAATGAACGTCTGCGCGAATTGCTATTTGAGACCGTCAAGTTTCCCGCTGCAAAAATTACCGCTCAGGTTGAACCCGCTGTTCTTGCTGCCGCAGCTGAAGGCGGCATAATCACCGCAGACCTGTCATTCATATTGTCACTGCACGGGCTGGAGAAAAAACTCATGGCGCCGATCGCTATAGTGGGTGAAGGCGAGGGCCTTATACGCGTTTACAGCACCCGTCCTATATTGATCAACGCTGCAGATTTTGGTCTTGATGGCGGCATCGAAGCCCTACGTGCAATCGCCGGCCTGAAGGACATTAGCACCTCTGTGCCGGTAACTCTGAGCCTGTCTTTTCGTCCTGCCAAGTAGCCCGAATTATTGACTACCGAGCTTTCGCACCACTACCTGGAAGCCAACGGTGTAACCCTGCACCTCGCCTGCCAAGGTGAGGGGCCGCTGGTGGTGTTGTGTCACGGTTATCCTGGGCTCTGGTACAGCTGGCGCTATCAAATGGTTGCTCTGGCCACTGCGGGTTATCGTGCGGTCGCCATGGATATGCGCGGCTACGGTCGCAGCTCCCGACCGCTGGGTATAGAAAACTACAGTTTTGATAAAACCAGTGGCGATGTACTCGCGGTGCTTGATCATTTCGGTGAACAACAGGCTGTTGTCTTCGGGCACGACTTCGGTGCCAATTTGGTATGGCACATGGCGGTGCACCATGCTGATCGTATTCGTGCGATGGCGTCTTTGTGTGTGCCCTATGAAATGCCGCTTGCAGGTGGCAGCGATGTTAGGCCAAGCACGCTTTATGCGCAGATTGCCAGCGAACACTTCTTTCACATGCACTACTACCAGCGTGAGGGAATTCCCGAGAG
Organism: Bacteroidia bacterium; assembly: GCA_047609575.1. Taxonomy (GTDB): domain Bacteria; phylum Pseudomonadota; class Gammaproteobacteria; order Pseudomonadales; family Halieaceae; genus Marimicrobium. The sequence goes on from JBLFXU010000116.1 coordinate 7,763, forward strand.
CAGCACATTGGGCCGGGAGCGCGAATTTCTCGCTAAGCTGTTCTGGGCGTTGTGCGCAGAAGGCGATCTGTTGGGTTGGGAGAACTTTCCGTCCGATGCTCACTACGTGGATGTATTGTCTGCGCCAACCCAACAGCCGCCCTGGCCCTGGCTGTCGCTTGAAGATTTTGATTACTACCTGAGTGAATACCAAAGCGCCGGCCCGGAACTGACTTTTATCGGCGGTATAAATTCCTATCGTGCAATGGACCGTAACTGGGAGCTTTACAAACGCAGCGCTAATGCGCTGGTAGAGATCCCTGCCATGTATGTCGGTGGTGCTGAAGACCCTACGGTCAAACTGGGTAGCCCGTCTGAGTTTGAGCATATGCAGGACCGGGTAAAGGATCTTCGGGCTATGGAGCTGTTACCCGGGGCAGGACATTTTATTCAGCAGGAGAGCCCGGTCGCACTGAATGATCTGCTGCTGAAGTTTCTGGATAGTCTGTAGCGGGTTCCCACCGTTTACCCCATTTCTATCGTTTACCGCATTACCGCATTACCGCATTACCGCATTA
>JBLFXU010000117.1:0-8300 GCA_047609575.1 Bacteroidia bacterium
GCCCACCTACTCAAGGGCAAATAACTGTTCCTTTTCGAAAGATCGCAGGCCCGCTATATTGTCCGCGCGTACCTGCTCGGCCCAATCTGGGTTGGCAATCATTGCACGGCCTACCGCTACCAGGTCAAATTCATCTCGCTGTAGCATCTCCAACAGCCGGTCCAGGCCAGCGGGCGCTGCTTCACGGAAAGTAGCCTCACCCGGTAGCGGAATAAAGTCCGCATCAAGACCAACGCTGCCCACAGTAATCGTCGGCTTGCCGGTCAGCTTTTTTGTCCAACCCGCCAGATTCAAGTCGCTGCCTGCAAACTCAGCCTCCCAGAATCGCCGCGTTGAACAGTGAAAAACATCCACACCAGCATTACTCAACGGGGCGAGGAAGGCATCCAACTCCTCGGGTGTTTCTGCCAGCCTAGCGTCGTACTCCTGCTGCTTCCATTGCGAGTAACGCAATATCACTGGGTAGTCGGGACCTACTTCATTGCGCACCGCTTCAATGACTTCGCAACAGAAACGACCCCGATTCTCCATAGAACCGCCATAAGCATCATCGCGCACATTCGTTCCAGCCCAAAAAAACTGATCAATCAGATACCCATGAGCGCCATGAATTTCAACCGCGTCAAAGCCCAGTGCCTTTGAGGTCGCTGCACCTCGCGCATAGGAAGCGATAGCTTCCTGAATATCTGACTCGCTCATAATACGCCGTGTGATTTTACCCGGCATATTCATGCCACTTGGGCTGTATCCATCAACATCACCGGTCGGTGGCATACCGGCCTTACGCATTGCGCCCACATGCCATAGCTGCGCGGCAATCTTGCCGCCCTCCGCGTGCACCGCATCCACCACACGCTGCCATCCCGCTAAGGCCGCTGTACCGTGAATATTTGGCGCGTCGGCATAGCAATTGGCGGCAGGATGATCGATACAGGTACCCTCGGTGATGATCAAGCCCGTTCCACCAGCAGCTCGGCGTCGATAGTATTCAACCACCCGATCACCCGGCACATTGTCTGGCGATGCGTTGCGCGTCATGGGCGCCATAACTATACGGTTGTCCATAGACAGTGAGCCCTGATTGAACGGACGAAAGAGGCTATTGATATCGGTCATTCTGGTTCCTTATGTTCTTTAAATTTTCTCACGATGCGGCTTGTGCACCGCGTGACTGGATTTTCTGCAGTACCCGGACAAAGGTTTCGGCCTCTTGTGCGCCTGGCACGACATACTGTTGCTGAAAATAAAACGTGGGCACCGCGGCCACGTCCTGGTCACGCCAGTACTGCTGATCAGCCCGGACCGCTTCTGCGTAACGCCCGTCTGTCAAAACCGCGCGCGCTTCGTCACTATCCAGGCCCACTTCCACAGCGGCATTTACCAGCACCTCAGTATCGTTGACGTCACGCTGCTGGCTAAAGAACGCGCTGAACAACACCAGTTTCAGCGGTGTCTGCTTGCCCAGCTCGGCAGCCCAGTGCAGCAATTGATGCGCCATAAAGGTATTCACCATGCGCATGCCATCGTAGTAATCGAAGGAAAATCCCAGAGAGTCGCCCAGCTCAGTCAGGCGGGAGCGCGCACCAGCGCTTTGCTCAGGCGTACTGCCATACTTTATTGCGATGTGCTCACGCAATTCTTGTCCTTCAGCGGGCATCTGGGGGTTCAATTCAAAGGGATGCCAATGAAGCTCAAGCTCAAACTGGCCAGGCAATTCAGCCAGCGCTTTCAAAAGCTGCTTATAGCCGATAATGCACCAGGGGCACACCACGTCGGAAACAATATCCACGCGCAGTGGCATTGCTGCATTCGAGACTGTCATTTCATCTACCTCCTGTTGCAATCGAGCGCCAATCATAGGGATAAATGGCGCCTGTGGCGAGACGATAAAGCGTCTGCAATGCGGCGCCCCCAGGCATTGCCACGTTAGTCAATCGGGCACTGGGGCAAACAGCCTTGTGCCGATTTTTCCAGCGGCTTGCGCAATACGTCACAACAACCACGCCGGCGTAACTCCACTCAAAACAGATCACGCAGACGGTAGTACAGCATACCCAACCCAACCGCCTGACCACCCAGGGCGCGGCCCAAGGGTATTTTCATGTGTGGCATCGAAGCGAATATATCCATCCTTTGAGACGTACCAGCAATCGCCTCTGCCAATACCTCACCGAAAGCATGCGTCATATTGACGCCATGCCCGCAATAACCCTCAGCATAGAAGACATTGTCACCAATCCGGCCGAGAATCGGCACTTGATTCACAACGATGCCAATCTTTCCTCCCCAGGCATAATCAATGCGTTTACCCACCAGCTGAGGAAAGATTTTTCGCATGCGTGGCAGCATCACCTGTTCAATATTTCTGGGCTCACGGCCACTGTAGTTACATCGCCCACCAAACAGCAGTCTTCGGTCTGCCGAGAGACGGAAATAGTCCTCCACCTCATTCTGATCGCAAACTGCCGCATTGCCTGGAATCAGCGTCTGGGCCTCTTCTTCAGACAAAGGTTCTGTGGCGATTATATAGGTACTTGCAGGAAACAAGCGGCCACCCAATTTACGCTGCTCGAGATGGTGATAGGCATTACCGGCCAGCACAACAAAGTCTGCGCTTACGCTACCTTGCGTCGTATGCACCACAGGCTTTACACCATGCGCGATGCGCGTTACCGCGCTGCCTTCATGAATAGCCACACCCAAGCCCGCGGCTGCACGCGCTTCCCCAAGGCAAAGATTCAGTGGGTGTAGGTGTCCGTTGCGCTTGTTTACCAGCGCTCCCAAATAGGCCGAGCTCCCCAAAACCCGGGGCAACTCTGCAGCGGGCACCAGCTCAAGATACTGCTCCAGACCCCTGCTGCACCAGTCGTCGTACCACTGTTGCTGCTGCACAAGGTGGCGCGGCTTTAGTGCAACATCCATGTAGCCGTAGGTCAGATCACAGTCGATGCCATAGCGCTCAACTCGCGATTCAATAATCTTATGGCCTAGGTAACCTAGCTCGAACAACGCATCGGAATAGCGCTCCCCCCAATGCTTCTGCAGTGCAGCCGCGCCAGTCATGCCACCAATCAGCTGGCCGCCGTTGCGACCTGATGCACCCCAACCAACACTGTGTTGCTCCACCACCGTTACCCGGTAACCGCGCTCCGCAAGGGTCAGTGCCGTCGAGAGGCCCGTGAAGCCCGCTCCGATTACGCATACGTCCGTCGTTGAGCTGCCGACAAGCGGAGGATACTGTGCTGCGTCATTACGCGTAGCAGCGTAGTACGAAGGGCAGTGACTCTCAGAGTGGTTCATGGATAAATCCCAGTGCAACAACACAACAGTAACAGGGCGCGGCTTTCAAAGCCGTACACTAGCGACGGCAACGTTTTCCTCCAGCGGGAGGATGGATTTTCTGGCTGGAATAACCACTGAAACAGCGGGCTTCTGCAAACACCAGGCCCACGGTAGAAACAGACAGTTCGCTACACTCCAGTCTTCGATGCTGCATTTTCCAGGTTACCCCTTGGAGTATCGATCTGGCTCAGTTACTTCTGCGCAGTTAGTGCTCCGCAGAACTACACTCCAGAACTACGCTCCCGAACCACGCTCCCGAACTGCGCTGAGTAGTTTACGCTGCCACGGTCAAAGAGGCAGGCGTGCCAGCACATTGACAGGCAATAGACGAACAATCAGCATGATAAAACACCAGTGACCTGGGACATAGCAGACGCTATCGAGCGCCTGGGCGCCGCGGACAGACACGTCTTCCGCTACTGCAGAAAGTGCCGATTCGTTGCGTCCCACGTGGAATAATCGTGCGTCCCCAATCGCGTACCACTGCAACTAGGCAAGCGCCAGCTCTGCTCTAAGCCCCTACCCAGGTACCGTGAAAGCCTGCCGGAATACGCACCGGCAGCTTTGCACGGCAAATCGGACCTGGCTCTATGTCACCCGCATCAAAGATAAGCATTTCCGTCAGTGCACTCTCATGGTGATGCGCCAGTTGCAGAACATAACCATCACCCTCGTCCGCAGTACGCGAACGAGGCGCAAGAATAGGTTCACCAAGAAAGTAATTTTTGTCGCCCCACACTTTGCGGGTACCTGTTTGCATGTCGTGGTGAATGAGTCGATTGAAATCCAGGCCAGTGTCGCCACCGCCCATGTACACATGGCGATGCTTGATGGTCATGTAACGGTCATCAGTTCGCGGGAACTCACCGGGCATGTCATCCAGTTCTTCTTCGCTGACCGTGTTGGTCTTACCACTGACATCAATCGTCCAACGCCGTAGCATGGGACGCAAGCCTTCATCCTCAGTAGCCATAGTGCCATCGAGTTTGGGGGCGAACTGAGTGGCATTTGATGTACAGACATCCACCTTGATCGCGCCGTCCTCGTCCCAGGCGTTGACCATATGGAAACTCCAGCGCGGATCCATGGTATGCCACTGCACATCATCCGCGGTGCCGTTTCTGGGCATAACGCCAAAATGCGTGCCCTTGTCAGGCTCCCAGGCCATGGGTACGCCCCCCTCCATTGCCCGTTCCAGATTGAATGCTAATGGATAAATCGGGAACACCACATATTTCTCCGTGACGAAAAAATCATGTACGAATGAAGCATAAGGCACCTGAATAAACTCATCCTTAATGAGGTTGCCGTTTTTGTCGGCCACATTGAAACGCACCCAGTCGCTGAACTGACCTTTGGCCTGATTGCCAAAGAAAATCATCTCGCCCGACTTGTGATCAAACTTCGGGTGGGCGGTAATCGGCCCATCTATCTTGCCGCCGTAACTAAAATTGCCAACCGTTTCCAGCGTGTCCGGCTTCAGCTCAACGGCGATAGTACCTTCCATTAAAGCCAGCAACTTTTCATCGTGAAATACCACATGGGTATTGGCCGTGTTGTAGTGCTCCTGGGCTACAGACGGGTCAGCCGTCATGGGGTTGCCCAGCACACCAAAAAGGGATTCACCTGCCGCCCTTTCCAACTCATATTTTTCGGTACGCACCCAGCGGTTTTTCCACGCTACCTTGCCTTCACCGAATTCGAAACGCTGGATCATGCCATCGCCATGGAACCAGTGGTACTCATCGCCTTCTCTGGGTGGATAGATCGGATCTGGACCATTGCGAAAGTACACGCCCTTCAGGTCCGCCGGCAGCTCGCCTTCGATAATGAGATCGGGCGCATCACATTCGATACCGGAGGGGGCCATCGCGCCATTGAGAAATATGTTGTCTGGAAAAGGCTGTGTCATGGGACTGCTCTCTCTTTTATGATCAAGGTGTTTGGACTGGAGTCATCCGTAAGGCCGTATTAAGGAAGTTCTAGTAGTGCTCGTGCATGGCAGGAAAACGGATCATTTGCACTGTCTCTGCCAAGCCCTATCGGGCCAATACTTGCCAGTTGGGTGGTGTTGGCGTGCGCCTACATGCATAACCTTAAGATCGTCTATCCAGCAGTATAGCCTGCATGGCAGTCACCGATAGCGGCATAGTAATACCGTTGATTTGCAGTGAAATTCGATCTGGTTTCTGGATTTGAACATGCAATGGCCAATTCTTCACAGGTCGTTGATCTCCCAATAAAAAAGGCTGCGTAGCTGGGTCAGTTTTGGCTGCTACAGGCGGGCAAACGCGCATCAATATTCTCTATAAATCAGCAGTGATGCTGCTTGGGGCTAGTAGATCGTCGATGATGTGTCCGGCACACCGGCGATGACTGCGATAACTACAATTGGAGCGATAGTAAAGACAGGCAGCGTAGCTGATGTTGTCAGTACCCGATTGAGTATCACTGCGCAGCAGGCAATGCTGCTGCAATACTGGCTGCGAATTCGCTCAGAAGCGCCTTCTGGGCTTTAGCCAGCGCGGCATAGCCGTCAGCTTCAAGCGCTTTTGTGCTGCTGAACTGGTGAGCTTCTATCACCTTGCCATCTTTTCGCAACGACCAGTAGGCCACAAGTTTTGCATCGCCCGTGGACGCACCGTGTAACTGACCAATGCGCACATCAACAAACATGGTAGATGCGTGTGTGGCCAGCGTATACAGGGGCTGACCACTGGCGCGTGAAAGCTCCGAAGTAAGGAATATGCGCACGCCCTCTTGTACAGGCTCAGCCCACAGGTGATTGCGTGCCGGCCTTATTTGGCCCTCACCCGTTTCCAGTAACAGACCCTGCTGGTCGATGTAGGGAGCGATACTGACAGCGCCAAGCACATAGGGTGAAGATGTCTCTAGTTGTTGCGAGGATATCTCACCATCCGATCTAAGCAGATAGTAATTTGGCTGGATCGGGGAACTGGAGCATGCACTCAACAGGGCAGCAGCCAGCATCAGGCAGGTAATTCGCATCATCATTGGGCCTCAGGTATTGGGTCGGCTGCAGGATCCAGGGGGAACACCAGCTTGTTCGGTTGCTCTGCCAGCGTTTCAGTCATGGCTTCGAAGTTGTTAAGCGTGCGGTTTAACTGAAGCAAACTGGAATTTATGCTCTCGTACGCCGTCGAACCAGGAGTTAAGCCACTCAACACCGAGGTCAGCTCGCGCAGTGCTACGCCGATATCTGCCGGAAGCCGCTGCGTACCCTCGTTGGCCAGTATTTTCTCGAATTGTGTTACCGCACCCTGTACAGAAGTTATAGCACTGTTGACCTCTGTGACGGTTTTTTCCAATGGCAAGTTGTCTACGGTATTCAGTATAGAAGACAGTTGATACTGCAGTTGGCCGAGGCCGGTTTGTATAGCCGGGATAACGCCGTATTCAAGAAAGCTACCCATGCTGGCTACTTCTGCATTGTCGAAATAATCAATGCCAACGTACATGGCCCCGGTCAGTAAGTTACCTGTTTCCAGAGAAGCCCGTAGGCCATTCGCAACCCCTGTTTGAATTGAGCGACGCACCGCTTCCACGGCTTCTGCAGAATCCGGAAACTCCATACGCGCCGGCTCAAGATAGATCAGTACGGGAATAGGATCGCCCTTGCCTTCACGGTCCACTTTGTCGACATTGCCAATGGTTTCCTTGAGCATAATGCGACTTACCTCGCCAACAGGCAGGCCTCGAAACTCTACTGGCGCACCCGGATACAGTCCTTTGATGGACTGGTCGAACTGCACTACATAATAGGTACCGTAACGGAAAGGGTTCTGCAGAGAAGCTTCCTCTGACTCATAGAGTTCGAACTCGGTATCGTGTGCCACCTCTACACCGGGCTTGACGCCTTCCGGTAGATCGAAGGCCACGCCTCCTAAAAAGATGGTATCCAGTGAGCCGGTTTGGATTTTGAAGCCCTCTGCCCCGGCGCTCACAGATATGCCGCTGGCATTATAAAAGCGTACCGCGCTGTTGATCAGCGTATGGTATGGCGCATCAATGAAAAGCGCATAGTGCGCCTCGCCGGTATCGGGCATAAATTCCATGCTCTCTATCCGACCAACGCTGAAGCCCTTATACAGCACGCTATCGCCTGTGCTCACGGATGTGGCATCTTTACTGATTAACTTCAATCTCAAACCGGGTGCGCCAATAGGCGTGAGCGGCGGTTGCTCCAGCGCAGTGAACTGGGTGGCCGCAAGTTCGCCCTCGCCGGGAGATAGTTGAATGTAAGCACCGGATAACAGTGTATCCAGCCCGGAGACGCTGGAAAAGCCAACCCGCGCAGTGACTACCCAAAAGCGTGTGTCTGCGCGCAGTAATGGCAGCGCCTGACGATTGAGCTTTACCGTGGCAATAACACCCTTCAGGTCGTCACTCAGCTCAACGGCCTCAACGAGGCCCATATCAACATTGCGATACTTGATCTTGGTTTTGCCAGACTCCAGGCCGCTCGCCGTACTGAAGGCGATTTTAATAGTAGGCCCTTCGGTTAGCCAGGTATGGACCACCATGTAGGCACCCAGAACCAAAGCCAGCAGCGGGATAATCCAAACTCCCGAGAAGCCTGCACCTTTTTTTACTGTTGGTTTCTCAGCTGTCACTATTCTCTTCTTCCATGTTGTCCCAGATCAGACGCGGGTCAAAACTCTCCGCCGCAATCATCGTTATGATTACCACCGCCGCAAAAGATACGGCTGCAATTCCCGGCCTGATCACGAGCAGCCCACCCAAATTTACCAGTGCCACCAGTATAGCAACCACAAAGACATCGACCATAGACCACTTACCGACAAACTCCGTTATCTGATACATCTTTGTCCGTTGGATCGGCTTGTCTTGAGATTGGCGCTTCACAGTCCAAAGAAGGTAAAACATCGCCAGTATCTTCCCGGATGGCACCATCACACTGAACACAAATATCACCA
>JBLFXU010000118.1:0-8278 GCA_047609575.1 Bacteroidia bacterium
CAACGTCAGCTCGCTATCGCTATCGACAAGCACATCCTGAACATCCCTAAGGGTGGCGTACAGACTGTCTAGTGTGGACTGCGCCTGATCCAGCAGGTCGACAGAAAAGTTCAGTGGCGAGCGGTAGTGCGCAGACAACAAGGCAAAACGCAGCACCTCTCCACGGTAACTGCCCAGCAATTCGCGCACCGTGCGAAAATTACCCAGTGACTTGGACATTTTTTCGCCATCCAGATCGATGTAGGCGTTGTGCATCCAATAGCGCACGTAATCACCACCGTGGGCGCAGCGGCTCTGGGCGATCTCGTTTTCATGATGCGGGAAGATCAGGTCACGGCCACCACCATGAATATCAATGGTTTCGCCAAGGTGCTCATGGATCATAGCGGAACATTCCAGGTGCCATCCGGGCCGACCGCGTCCCCAGGGGCTGTCCCAGCCGGGGTCTTCATCGGCCGCTGGCTTCCACATCACGAAATCGCCCGGATGCCGTTTGTAACTCGCAACCTCCACTCGGGCGCCGGCGAGCATGTCATCCAGCGAGCGTCTGGACAAATGGCCATAATCTGGCATCGATTCGACCGCAAACAAGACATGGCCCTCGGATTCGTAGGCATGGCCCTTCTCGATCAAGATGGCGGTGAGACGAATCATCGGCTCAATATTTTGTGTTGCAAGAGGCTCGAGCGTGGGCGGCAAGGCATTGAGTTGCGCCATGTCCTCACGGAACTTGCTGGTGAACTCCTGCGTGACAGATTCTATGCCCCGGTCACCCTCTCGGGCTGCAACGATAATCCTGTCGTCAACGTCGGTGATATTGCGTGCATAAGTGACGCTGCCATAGAGCGTTTGCAACAGGCGGAACAAGGTATCAAACACGACAACCGGACGCGCGTTACCGATATGTACAAGGTTATAAACCGTAGGGCCACAGACATACATGGTGACCGCATCCGGCTGCAGTGGCTCGAAGGCCTCCTTGCTACCGCTGAGCGTGTTGTATAGCGTCAGGCCCATTTTATCCCTCGCTCCAGGTATCGCGCAGTCCAATAGTCTTGTTGAACACAGGCTGCTCCGGGCTGTAATCGTCGCGGTCAGCAACAAAATAGCCTTCGCGTTCGAACTGGAAACGCTGCTCCGGCTGTGCCTGCGCCAGCGCGGGTTCTATCCAGGCCTCGCGGACTATATGCAGTGAGTCCGGGTTTATGTGCTCAAGGAAATCGTTATCCCCCTTGTCCGGCGACGCGTGGTTGAACAGCCTGTCGTAAAGCCTCACCTGCGCAGTACGGCCATGACTTGCCGACACCCAATGGATAACACCTTTGGGTTTGACGCCGTCCTCGGGGTTTTCGCCCAGTGTATTGGGAATCACGTGTGCGTGGATCTCGGTAATCTCTCCGGCATCGTTCTTGCGCACCTCATCGGCTTCTATCACGTAGGCATTGCGCAGGCGCACACGCTTGCCCAACACCAACCGCTTGTACTTTTTGTTCGCCTCTTCACGAAAGTCATCGGCATCGATGTACAGCTCGCGGGTGAAAGGCAATACGCGCTCGCCCAGATCATCACGATTGGGGTGGCCAGCAACCACTATCTCCTCCATGCCATCTTCAGGATAGTCTGTCAGCACCACTTTCAGCGGATTGAGCACACACATGCCACGGGGGGCGTTTTCGTTAAGATCCTCGCGCACGGCAAATTCCAGCATCGCGATATCAACCACACCATCGCTGCGGGTAGTGCCGATCATTTCGCAGAACCGTCGGATCGACGCGGCGCTGTAACCGCGCCTGCGCAGTCCGGAAATCGTTGGCATGCGTGGATCATCCCAACCCTGCACCTTATCCTGCTCCACCAGCTGTCTCAGCTTGCGCTTACTCGTGATGGTATAGCTGGGATTCAATCGGCCAAATTCGAACTGTCTCGGGCGCGTCTCCACGGGCAGGCGGTCGAGCAGCCAGTCATACAGCGGGCGATGGTCTTCAAACTCCAGCGTGCATATGGAATGGGTGACGCCTTCAATGGCATCTTCCTGTCCGTGCGCGAAATCATAGGTTGGGTAAATGACCCAGTCCCCGCCGGTCTGGTGGTGCACTATTTTGCGAATGCGATACAGGATTGGGTCGCGCATCGTCATATTCGGCGCAGCCATATCGATCTTGGCTCTCAAGACGCATGCGCCCTCATCGAATTCACCGGCTTTCATGCGTGCCAGCAGGTCGAGGTTGTCCTCGATGCTGCGATCCCTGTGAGGGCTGTTCTGACCGGGCTCTGTCAGTGTGCCACGGTACTCGCGGGCCTGCGTAGCGCTGAGGTCGCACACGTACGCATCGCCCTGCTTAACCAGGTGCACCGCCCAGTCATACAATTGCTGGAAATAGGACGAGGCATAGCGCACCTCCCCGTCCCACTCATAACCTAGCCATTGGATGTCTGAGAGTATCGAATCAATATATTCCTGGCTTTCCTTCTCCGGATTGGTGTCATCAAAGCGCAAGTTACACCGGCCACCGTTAAGTCTAGCCAGATCGAAATTGACGCTAATGGCCTTCGCGTGACCAATATGCAGGTAGCCATTGGGTTCCGGTGGGAAACGCGTGCAGACCTGAGACACACGCCCGCTGGCGAGATCCTCGCTGATAATGCTCTGCAAGAAATTACTGGGGGCTATCTCTTCCATTTGCCGCCTGTGTCCTCAAAAGGAGTGATCAAAAAAGGCGCGTAGTATAACGGCTCACGGACGACCCTTATAGCCACATTCACAGCTGATCAGGCGCGATGCCAATTACTGCCGATGATCCCCGCAAAACGTTTTATTGGGACGAAAAAGTCCGTATGATGGCCGCCTGTAAAGCACACCCGCAAGGACGGAAACATGGTTATCATTCGCACTACTTTTGGCGAAATCAAGTTGGAACTGGAATCTGAGAAAGCGCCAAAGACCGTTGAGAACTTCCTCAACTACGTTCGCGACGGATTCTTTGACGGTACCATCTTCCACCGCGTTATCGATAACTTCATGATCCAGGGCGGCGGTTTCGACATCGATATGAATCAAAAGACCCCCGGTGAGTCTATTGAGAATGAGGCAGACAATGGCCTGAAGAATGACTTCGGCACAGTTGCCATGGCGCGCACCACAGAGCCGCATTCAGCAACTGCCCAGTTCTTCATCAATGTGAAGGACAATGATTTTCTCAACCACAGCGGCAAGAACATGCAGGGTTGGGGCTATACCGTATTTGGTAAGGTTACCGAAGGCAGCGAAGTGCTGGACAAAATTCGCGCCGTGGCCACCACCAGTAAATCGGGCCATCAGGACGTCCCCGTTGATCCAGTGATCATCGAATCCGTCAAGATCGTCGAAGACTGAGGCGAGAACTACGGCGAGGACTAAGCAGTCCGCAAGCGCAGTGTCCTACTGCTGCTTCATATCTGATCTACATCTGACCCCTGCCCGGCCCGAAATCACTCGGGCCCTGGACAATTTCCTCTCCGAGCACCGCAGTAGCGACGCCCTGTATATTCTGGGCGACCTGTTCGAAACCTGGGTGGGCGATGATGACAATGACGCCCTGGCCAACCAGGTGCGCTCCCTGCTGCAAACTTTCACGCTGGCCGGCCCCGCGGTGCACATTCTGCATGGCAACAGGGACTTTCTGCTCGCGCAGCGCTTCTGCACGGATACGGGCACGAACCTACTGGCAGAAGGTGGCGTCATAGACCTGTACGGCACCCCGACTTTGCTGTTGCACGGCGATACCCTGTGCACGGACGATAGGGATTACCAGGCGCTGCGCCATGATCTGCGCCAGCCTCTGTGGCAAGCAAACTTCCTGCAACAGTCTCTGGCCGAGCGGCGCGACCAGGCTGCGCAACTGCGCAATCTGAGCCAGGCGGCCCTGGCACACAAAGCAGAAGCCATCACCGACGTCAACGCCAAGGCCGTTGACCTGGCGATGGCTCAGCACGGTGTCGCGCAACTAATACACGGGCACACCCACCGGCCCGGGCGCCACACAAACGCCCTGGGAGAGCGCTTGGTGCTGGGAGACTGGGATCTGCAAGGTTGGTGGGTCAAGGCCGAAAGCAACAACATTCAACTACTTAATTTTGATATAGATCAGTAGCTTATAGAGACTATCTAAACTTGTGTAGTACTAGTAGATACGCCTACCGGTGCACTGATATCACGATTCAGGCGGGCACGCCGCTGTGGAAGCGAAATGCCTTGTCAGGGGATTCAATCAACACCTGCTCCCGCTCCTTGATAATGGCCAGTCGCTGGTCAATCTCTTGCTGCGACGCCCCCAACTCGGCAAGTTTCAGGTAGTCCTTGAAGTGACGCGCCTCAGACTTCAGCAGAGAGCGGTAAAAATCGCCCAATTCTTCGTCCAACTCGGGCGCCAGTGCGGCGAAGCGTTCGCAGGAGCGCGCCTCAATAACCGCTCCGACCAGCAAGGTATCTACCAGGCGGCCCGGCTCATTACTGCGCACGCTGTCGCGCAAGCCACCGGCGTAGCGCGATGCGGAAATTTGCGGATAATCGACACCGCGCTTTTTCATTAGCGCCAAAACCTGCTCAAAATGACGCAGCTCCTCACGGGCAAGCCGGGACAACTTGCTCAATAGTTGGTGATGTTCGACGTAGCGGTACATGAGGTTAAGGGCCGTAGAGGCGGCTTTCTTTTCGCAGTTGGCGTGATCAACCAATAACACATCCTGGTTTGCTACCGCGCAATCAACCCAGGCCGCAGGTGTGGCACAGGGCAGAAATTCACGTATTGCATCCAGATCGGTCGCGCCTGTCATTCCCGGCCCTCCCGGAACAGGTCTGGCGCTAGCATGTAGCGATCGTAATGTGCCTCCGACAGAACGTAAAACTCCTGGTCAATAATTTCGCGCAGCTGCGCTAGCCCGGCATCGCGGTAAGGCAAATCTACCTCAAAACCATAGTCGACAGTGTTGCCGATCTGCCCTGCCCCAGCCTTCAACAAACTGAACACCCAGCAATACTCGTCGTGATGTTCCACGTGGCGAATCTGTTGCACTTGCAGCTGCCACTGCAGCAAGGTTTTATCGGTTACCTGTAGCTTGTTGCTGACGCACTGGGACAAAAAGTCAGCCAGACGACTGTCGACAATGCGCTGCTGGCGGGGGGTATAACTGTTCCAATTAATGACCTCGTGGCTAAAGCGCTTACAGCCACGGCAGACGTTGTCACCGATACCGGTCGAACAGACGCCAATACAGGGTGTTTTGACGGTCGGGGCTAGCATTTCTTGAGGGGAGTCCGGAGGGGTTTGCCTATCATCAAGTTTACGGTATCACCTCTGTGAATGCACGATATAGGCACTTGATTCGTTTATCTTAATTGTCCGCTGAGCTATAATTTCGGCCGATTTTCCACCACATTCCAGTGCCCTGCAGAAGTGATCCTTTTGCCCGGCACCGTCACCGCAAAAGGAGTTCCACAGTGCTTGAAGCCTATCGCGAACACGTGGCCGAAAGGGCCGCCCTCACTATTCCCGCAAAGCCGCTGAGCGCTGCGCAAGTAGCCGACTTAGTAGAGCTGCTGAAGAATCCACCCGCGGGGGAAGAGGCTTTTCTACTCGATCTGCTATCGCAACGGGTACCGCCGGGCGTGGACGAGGCCGCTTATGTGAAGGCAGGTTTTCTGTCAGCAATCGTCAGGGGTGAGGCAGCAAGCCCTCTGATCGATCGCAGCACTGCGGTAGGCCTGCTGGGCAAAATGCATGGCGGCTACAATATCGAAACCCTGGTGGAGATGCTCAGCGACGCTGAGCTGGGCGAACAGGCCGCGGGCGAACTGAAGCAGACTCTACTGATGTTTGATGCTTTTCACGATGTGGAAGAGCTAGCCAAGACCGGCAACGAAAATGCCAAAGTGCTGATGCAGTCCTGGGCCGACGGTGAGTGGTTTACCGATGAACCCGCTGTCCCAGAGTCCATCAAAGTAGCCGTGTTCAAGGTAACTGGCGAAACCAATACGGACGATCTGTCCCCAGCACCGGATGCCTGGTCACGGCCCGACGTTCCACTGCACGCACTGGCCATGTACAAAATGACCCGCGATGGGCTGGAGCCAGAGGAACACGGCGTTCGCGGCCCTATGAAGCAAGTGCAAGAGCTGCTGGCGAAAGGGCTACCTGTAGCATTCGTGGGCGACGTAGTCGGTACTGGTTCTTCACGGAAGTCTGCAGCCAATTCAGTGCTGTGGTTTTTCGGTGATGACATCGAAGGCGTGCCGAACAAGCGCGGCGGTGGCATCTGTATTGGCGGCAACGTGGCGCCAATTTTCTACAACACTATGGAAGACGCTGGCGCACTGGTATTCGAGGCGCCGGTTGATAAATTGCAGATGGGCGACGTGATTGAAATTCGCCCTTACGACGGCAAGATCCTTTCTGAGTCTGGTGATGTGTTGAGCGAGTTTGAACTCAAATCCGCTGTGCTGCTGGACGAAGTTCGAGCCGGCGGCCGCATCAACCTGATCATAGGCCGCGGCCTCACTACCAGAGCCCGCGAAGCACTGGGCCTGCCCGAGTCTGAACTGTTCCGCATACCGGCGCAGCCCGAGGACACCGGCAAGGGCTTTACACTGGCACAAAAAATGGTTGGCCAGGCCTGCGGTACCAACGGTATTCGACCCGGCACCTACTGCGAGCCACGGATGACCACGGTTGGCTCCCAGGATACCACCGGGCCTATGACGCGGGATGAACTGAAGGACCTGGCTTGCCTGGGTTTCTCGGCCGACCTGACAATGCAGTCGTTCTGCCACACCGCCGCTTACCCCAAGCCGGTGGATATCGATACGCAGCACTCACTGCCTGATTTCATCATGACGCGCGGTGGGGTGTCTCTGCGCCCTGGTGACGGCATCATCCACTCCTGGTTAAACCGCATGCTGCTGCCCGACACCGTCGGCACCGGCGGCGATTCACACACGCGCTTTCCTATGGGTATCTCATTTCCTGCAGGCTCTGGCCTGGTCGCCTTCGCTGCAGCGACAGGTGTGATGCCTCTGGATATGCCCGAATCCGTACTGGTACGTTTTAAAGGCGACATGCAACCGGGTATTACGCTGCGCGATCTGGTGCACGCCATCCCCTATTACGCTATTCAGGAAGGCCTGCTCACGGTCGACAAAAAGGGCAAGAAGAACATTTTCTCCGGGCGCATTCTGGAGATCGAAGGACTGGGCGACCTGACCTGCGAGCAGGCCTTCGAGTTGTCTGACGCCTCAGCGGAGCGCTCTGCAGCAGGCTGCACGATTGCCCTCAATGAGTCATCGGTAGCCGAATATCTGCGGTCCAATGTTGTGCTATTGCGCTCTATGATCGCTGAGGGCTATGGCGACGCCAGAACCATTGAGCGCCGGGCCTGCAAAATGGAAGAGTGGCTAGCCAACCCGAGCCTGATGAAGGCCGACACAGACGCGGAATATACGGCGGTCATCGAAATCGATCTGGCGGACGTTAAAGAGCCTATCGTTTGTGCCCCCAACGATCCTGACGATGCCAGGCTGTTGTCCGAAGTCGCAGGCGACAAGGTTGATGAGGTGTTTATCGGCAGTTGCATGACCAACATCGGCCACTTCCGCGCTGCAGGAAAATTGCTGGAGCAACACAAGGGCGGTATCTCTACGCGTCTGTGGATTGTTCCCCCAACCCGCATGGACGAGCACCTGCTCATGGAAGAAGGCTACTACAACATCTTCGGTGCCTCCGGCGCCCGCACGGAGATGCCCGGCTGCTCCCTGTGCATGGGTAACCAGGCGCGGGTCGCCCCAAACTCTACCGTGCTGTCGACCTCCACACGGAACTTCCCCAACCGCCTCGGCGATGGCGCCAATGTCTACCTGACTTCGGCGGAACTCGCCGCTGTCGGTGCGATTCTGGGCAAACTGCCCTCGCCCGCCGAATACCTTGAGTACGCACAAAAGCTGGATTCAATGTCCGCCGAAATTTATCGCTACATGAATTTCGACCAGATTATTGAGTTTCAAAAGAGTGCTGAGGAAGGTTCGCGGATTGCAGCGACGCAGATTGTTGAAGTTGCTGTTTAGACTCGACTAATGACTTAAGAACCCGGCCTCGCTGCCGGGTTTTTTATGCCTCGATTTTCTGGAGGGCTCTTGTTTTCCTTGGTGCTTTTTGTGGTTTTGGGGTTAGCGGGCAGGTGTGTTTGGCGGCAGGTGCGTTGGGCGCTGGGCGCTGGGCAGCAGGCGTGTAACAAGCAGGCCACGCATTGT
>JBLFXU010000119.1:0-8248 GCA_047609575.1 Bacteroidia bacterium
CCACGTGTAACAAGTTTTTTCACTGCCGAGAGCAGGACGCCTTTGAGAGCAAATAAATCACCCCCATGCGAGGTCAGCACCAGAGGCGGGCGTCCGCGCGTGAACGGTCTGGCCAGAACCGCGCTTAAGCCCTGTGGAATAATCCAGTGAGCGTGGATAATATCGTAATGATGCTTACGGCAAAGGCGGATGATGGCTAGCCACTGCGCGGCGAGGAACAAGGGCACGAGGATAAAGCGCAATGGTTTTTCGCGCAGGTTGGGGAGAATTCCACCGCCATAAGCAAGGGACTCGAAACGCTCCAGGCAATACCGAAAGCGAAATACCTGTATGTATTCGAGAAGCTCTTCGCTATGGCTGCCCGGCGCGTGAGGTGCCAGTACGTGTACTGTGTTGTCTTGCGTCAGGTAGTGACACAGGTTGTCTACAAAGCGAGGTTCTGTGTCGCCCTGCCAGCGAGAATAGGTAGAGGTGAGTACGAGGATCTTCACAGTGCAGGCTTACGCAATATCCAGATCATCGGCGTTAACCACTTTGCAGTGCGTGCGAGAGCCAGTGCGAGTCGCCACTTGACTGAGCCAGGCGGCAGCATATAGTCGACAGCGAATTTTTCCGGCTCTGCGATAACACGGGCAGAATAATCAATTATCTCAAAATCTTTGCACAGCCGGCACAATGTTCCACGAGTGAAGTGTTTTTCATGATAGTGATCGCCCTTGCCTGCCAGCTTGAGGTAACGATGAGCCAGCAGCCTGGGCAATACCGAAAGTAGCGGTAAATTGTAGTGGGGCTCCATTAGCATCAATCTATTGTTGCCAGCAAAGTAACAAAAACCGCCTGGTTTTAGCACCCGATATAGTTCAAGGAACATTTTTTCCGCACTTGGAACATGTTCGTAAATTTGCGTGCAGACCGCAGCATCGAAACTGTTGTCATCGAAGTCCATCTTCATAGCATCCCCTTCCAGGAAATGCAGGTTTGGCTTATTAAAACTCTTTTGTGCATGCACCATGGCGGGAGCGTCGATATCTATACCGGTTACCTGCTCAAAGTGAACCGCGAGGTAATCGTCGATGATGCCGTTAGAGCTGCCTACGTCTAGTGCATGCAGATTGGTAATATCAGAAGCAAAGTCGCGGCAGACCCTGACGATGGTCTCCGCCTTACGGTGGCGCTTATCGCTGTTGTAAAGGGAAGGTTTGAGCTCAGAATAGTTATGCTGATAATCTCGAGTCATGCTAGACCGGCGCCCCGTTTTTCACTGATGGCTATCATCAGCCGCCCCATTATTTTGTACGTCAGTGCTTAGTGCTTTAGTGAGGGAGTTCAATTCTCTCACGGTGCTGTGCAGTCACAGGGATTGAATGTCGCTTTAGCGCGGTGTTTATGCGCGCTATCAAGCTTACTCTATCCAGCCCGGTCCAGGTCAGCTGGTCCTGGTGTGATCCATGTTCGACAAATTCATCCGGCAGGCCCAGGTTCAAGGCTGCCACGCTGGTGCCAGCCTTGGCCAGGTATTCATTCACCGCGGCGCCGGCACCACCAGCTACAACATTTTCTTCTAGAGTTACCAATAGAGAGTGTGTGGCTGCCGCCTGCAATATGACGGCCTCGTCCATTGGTTTTACCCAGCGCATATCGATGACGGTGGCGTTGAGTTGCTCTGCGGCTGCCAGTGCCTCGGACATCAGTGCGCCGAAATTCAGAATGGCGACTTGCTCGCCATCGCGAACTTGCACAGCACGGCCAATTTCCATCTGGGTCATAGTTTCAATGATCTGTGCGCCGGGTCCGGCTCCGCGCGGATAACGCACCGCGGCCGGGCCGGGATGCTGGAAGGCCGTATACAACATTTGTCGGCATTCGTTTTCATTTGATGGCGCAGCAATGACCATATTGGGTATGCAGCGTAGGAAAGTAAGATCGAAGGCGCCGTGATGGGTTGGTCCGTCCTGTCCCACTAAGCCCGCCCTGTCGATTCCAAAGGTTACGTCAAGGTTTTGTAGGGCGATATCGTGGATTAGCTGGTCGTAGCCGCGTTGCAAAAATGTTGAGTAGATGGCGATGACAGGTTTTAGGCCATCGCAGGCCATTCCTGCCGCGAGAGTCAGTGCGTGTTGCTCAGCGATAGCGACATCGTAGTATCGATCCGGATAACGCGCCGCAAACTCTACCATGCCCGAGCCTTCACACATGGCGGGCGTCACGGCGATGAGTCGATTGTCGCGCTCCGCTGTGTCACATAGCCAGGTGCCAAACACATCCTGGTATTTAGGCGCGCTCTTCACAGGGGGGATATCGGGTTGGGGGCCTTTCGGTCTTGCTTCAATCTTGTTAATGGCGTGATAACCAACAGGGTCTTGTTCGGCCGGTTCGAAGCCTTTGCCTTTCATTGTGCGGATGTGCAGAAACTGCGGGCCCTCAAGGTCTTTCATGTTTTCCAGTGTCTGGACCAGGCCTGGCAGGTCGTGACCATCCAGCGGGCCTATGTAGTTAAAGCCCAATTCCTCAAACATCGTGCCGGGGGCAACCATGCCCTTCATATGTTCTTCGGTGCGCTTGGCAAGTTCCCAAGCGGGACGAATTTTCTCTAGCACCTTTTTTGAACCCTGGCGCATCGCAATATAGGTTTTGCTTGCCCAGATTTTGGCGAAATAGGTCGCCATGCCGCCTTTGTTGTGCCCAATAGACATTTGATTGTCGTTCAGGATAACCAGCATATTGGGTCGTTCATGGCCGGCGTGAGCCAGTGCTTCAAAAGCCATACCGCCGGTGATAGCGCCGTCGCCGATAACGGCGATGACCTTGCGCTCTATGCTTTGCTGGCGGGCCGCGAGTGCCATGCCCATGGCTGCCGAGATACTGGTAGAGGAGTGACCAACGCCAAAGGTGTCGTATTCGCTCTCTGCCCTGTTGGGAAAGCCCGTCAGTCCATCAGACTGGCGCATGCTGTGCATGCGATCCATGCGCCCGGTGAGGATTTTGTGGGGATAGGTCTGGTGTCCCACATCCCAGACGATGCGGTCGTGCGGTGTATTGTAGATGTGGTGCAGGGCAACCGTCAGTTCAACCACGCCTAGGCCGGCGCCAAAGTGCCCGCCAGTTTGCCCTACGCTATAAAGCAAATAAGCGCGCAGTTCGGTGGCGAGTTGTTCTAGCTGCGTTGTATCGAGGTCATGCAGAGATCCACCCTGGTTGATTTGGCTCAACAGGGGCGTATTGGGTGGGGTGACCGGGATATCGGAAAACATGGTGAGCATTCTAGCGCATTTGGCCTGAAAAGTGGCCCCGGAGCGGGTTCGGACTAGACCTGAGGGACCGGTATTGCATCTGCTTCCAACTGTTGTTGCAGCAGGACCGCCAGGCGGAGATAGCCGTGTTCATTTAGATTGGTGCCATCACCGCGAAAATACCGTGCCAGGGGCGTGCCTTCGGTGTCCGTCAGCAGGCTGTTGGCGTCTAAAACCTCCGTCCCATTTCGAGTGCTGGCCCATATCTTCAAAAGGGCGACTGACTGGTCGATAGTGATATTTGATTGTGGCCGTCCCGGGGTCTTAATGGGCGTGAAGACATAAAATTTGCGTGTGACCCCATGTTTGGCGTCCTGCTCCACCAGCGCCACTACTGCTTCCAGCAGGTCTTGCGCAGATTTACTGTCGCGGATAAAGAATTCGCTGGCGCTGGGCAGGAGCACCACGGTGTCGGGACGGTAGAACCCGATGAGTCGTGCATAGTGGAAAGTGATGTCCTCGACGATAGCATCACCCAGACCGCGCATAATCACGGGCCTTGGTGCCAGGACGTCTGCAAGGCCGAACCAGAGTTTGACGCGCTGGCCTCCCACCACTACCACCGGCTTCTCAGGCAGGGCTTGCGTCGAATCTGAGGCAGCGTAAGCGTTGATTTCGCGGGTCCAGGCCAGCGGAGAGCTGTCCAGCGTTTCCAGCGTATTGCGCGATATAATATAGGTCACATGCACCAGCGGCAGGAGCAGTAGTATCGAGCACACCGTGCGGATGATCTTCCAAGAGTACATGCGCTGGACCGGGAATTGACAGACAGGCAAGTTTGGAGGAAATATACGGCTCTGGCAACGCGCTATCAAACCCCCTGTGACCGGGTTCGCAACCCCATTGCTACGCTGTATCTACAGGCCGTTGCGGGTGTAGGATTCACTCAATGATTTATCAACGCCATATTCCCCAGGCCGAACTGATCGCTGCGCAGCTCGAACTGCTTATGCAGAACGGCCGTATTGCCATGATTGGCATGCAGTTGGTATGCGTGGTTGGCGCTGTACTGATGTTCTGGCCATTCGCGGCTATTGACACCATTCTGCTCTGGGCCGCCGCTTTTTTGCTACTCCTGCTCGCACGTTCCCTGCATATGAGCAATGCTCTGGTTGAGCGGCGTTATGAATCGCGCCCGAGATTGCTGTACTGGCAGCTCATTATGGGTGCGGCGGTCACGGGTGCCATCTGGTCAGCCTTGTATATATACGCCACCTACCATGTGCCTATTACCATGCAGTATGTCTTTCTAGTGTTGATTGTCATGACATCGGCATTCTCTTTGGGCTTCTCAGTGGTGATCAGGGAGTACTTTATTGTCTATTTGTTCACTTCCCTGTTGCCTATCGCCTGGTGGAGTACGGTGCATTACCGGGAGCAACCTTACAATCTGCTGATAGGGCTGGTGCTGCTCGCTTTCTGCGCTCTCATGCTCTACGTCAGCGACAAAACCTACATAACCTTTCGCAATATGATTTCGCTGACCTGGGAGAGGGAGCATATTACCCAGGAATTAGGGGATCTCACCGGCTCCCTGCGGGATCGCAATCGGCAGCTACGTGACGCTCGCAGCCAGCTGACGGCGCTGGCAAACGTGGATGAGTTAACGGGCCTGGGCAATCGCCGCGTGGTGAACAGTGTGCTGGAGAAGGAAATCAACAGGGCGCGGCGGGCTGGCGCGGATGTATCGCTGATATTGCTGGATGTTGATTACTTCAAGAACTATAACGACACCTATGGCCACCCTGCTGGCGATGTCGTTCTGCAGAAACTGGCAGATATCATGCTGCAGGCCTCCACCCGGGCCGGTGAGGTGGTGGCCCGCTATGGTGGCGAGGAGTTCATCCTGATTTTACCGGGTGCTTCTTCAGAATCAGCCATGCGCACCGCCTCACGGTTGAAGGACATGATTTTTGCGGCCAATATTCCACATGAGAACTCTGCTGTCGCAGACAGAATTTCTGTGAGCCAGGGCGTTGTATCTGTTCGCCCCGATGGCGCCCAGGAAGCCAATGACCTGATCGTTCTTGCTGACACGGCGCTCTACAGCGCCAAGGGTTCTGGCAGAAATGCGATAGCAGTGGGGTAGGTGCCGTAAGCACCGGGGGTTACCGTGAGCTATTACTCGGGGAAATCCCGGAACCGGTGAATTTGGCGTCGCTGCTTTTTGGTTGGGCGCTGGGCTGGTCGTCCAATCATCCCCCCGGCGGCTTTTCTCGCCTGGGCCTCGGATTCCCTGCGTTCGACACTCTCCTGGGTCTCCTCGTACAGGCTCTGTGCCTCGGGTGCGCCGCGACGCTGGTTACTGAGCGAGACGATGCGGATCACTTTTTCATCCCAGCCTTGGCGAATGCGTAGCAGGTCTCCCGCTACGATCTCCTTTGACACCTTAACCCGCTGTCCATCGAGCTGCACCTTGCCGCCCTCGATAGCGGCTTTTGCCAGACTGCGGGTTTTAAAAAACCGGGCGGCCCAGAGCCACTTGTCGAGGCGAAGTTTGTCCGGCGCTGTACTCATGCCTTTGTTCCCTCGGGCATGATTTCGTCGAAGTGATGGATGCCGGGGAAATCCGTATTAATGCGTTTCTGACGGTTGCTGTCGGGCTGCAATAGCGTTAACAAGTGGGTTATACCGTAGCGTTGCGCTGAGGCTAGCACGCTCTGGGTATCATCAATTAGCAGCGTCCTCGTCGGGTCAAATGGGTGCAGGTCCTGCAATCGATGCCAAAACGCCTGCTCTTCTTTTGGGGCGTCCAGGTCATGTGAGACTACTACACGATCGAACCAGCCGGTAATGTCCACATTGTCCATTTTGATTTCGAGAGTCTTGCGGTGCGCATTGGTCACAAGTACCACGTCCCTGGAGCTATTGTGTAATTGCGTGAGGAATTCGATGGCGAAGGGGCGCAAGCGGATCATGTGCTGTATTTCCCGTTTGAGTGCGGGAATATCCATTTGTAGCTGTTGCGACCAGTGGTCTAGGGAATACCATTGCAGTGTGCCTTGTTCACTACTGATCTGGCTGTGCAGGCGTTCGCTGGATTCAGCCTCGCTGATCTGGTGTTTGCGGGCATACTCCCTTGGCAGGTGCTCACTCCAGAAGTAGTTGTCGTAATGCAGATCCAGCAAAGTGCCGTCCATGTCCAGCAGTACGGTGTCGATAGTGTTCCAGTTGATCATGGGAAATACGGCTTGGGACCTAGGGTGGCAATGGGAAGATTATGCCCGTTTTTGTGCAGGGCGGGCAGCGCTGATGCCAGCGATGTTATATTAGCGCAATGACAGACTTGTTCGGCGCCAAACAACTAAGATCTCTAGTCCCTGGGCTTATAGCCCTGTGTGAGGAAGCGGGAGAGACGATTTGCGAGCATTACCACGCCCCCGGTGCCGATCTTTTTGAGGCCAAGGGCGATGACTCGCCGCTGACCCGTGCGGACCTTGCCTCCGATACCGTGCTTACCAAGGGGCTTGCCACCCTTGAGCCCTGCTTGCCGATCTTGTCTGAGGAGTCAGCGCCCCAGGATCCCGCGATACGTCGTGCCTGGCCACGTTACTGGCTGGTTGATCCCCTTGATGGTACCAAGGAATTTCTGTCACGCACTGGAGAGTTCACCATCAATATAGCCCTCATCGAGCAGCATCGGGCCGTATTGGGAGTGCTTTACTTGCCGCTGGAGAGAGTGGCATACATTGGCATTCCAGGGCTTGGCGCCTGGCGCAGCGAGCCGGGTGATGACCGTTGGGATGCGGTTGCTCTGCGCACCCGCTCGTTACAGGCCGGCGACCCCTTGCTGGTTTTGGCCAGTCGCCGCCATCGTGGAGAGCGCTTGCAGAATTGTCTGGAATGGCTGCAGTCCCAATGGCAGCCGATAGAGCGACATAATAGTGGTAGTGCGCTAAAATTTTGCCAGATGGTGGAAGGGCGGGGCGATTTTTACCCGCGCTATGTGCCTTGCTGCGAGTGGGATACTGCGGCGGGGCAGGCATTATTGGAAGGCGCCGGTGGTGCGCTGCTGGGTTTAAACGGTGAACCGCTGCGCTATAATTGCCAGGACTCTCTATACAGCCCGAATTTTTACGGTATCTCCGATACCAATCACCCGTTGTGGCAGGCATTGGTGGCGAATGATCAGTTCTAACCACGCACCGCTGCTAAATTCGGTGCTTGTGTCAACAATCCGCGTAGGTATAGAGTTGCACTCTCGATTGAGGATATCTCTGGTGTTACCAAAAGCAGTATGAACGAGCCACCCGGAAAAGATGTAGCTGACGATGCTGAGGCGGCCAATGAATTGGTTACACCGGCGATGCGCCTGTTTGATATGCAAACCAAGCACCGCTTCCTGGATGGCAAGATCGCCGAAATGTATGACTATCCCTACCAGAACCAGATTCTCCTGCAGCGGATGAAGAAGGAGAAGCTGCATTTGAAGGATGCCATCGAGCGCCTCAAGGATGAGATGATTCCCGATCTAAACGCCTGAGTAGGTTCCTCTTTCGATCACCTCAGGCATCGTCATAGAGGTGAGCAATGCAATCATTGAAGTTTATTTTTTTTCTAGGCATCGCGTCCCTGACGTTTGCCAGCCATAGTTATGCCCAGCCCGAGACAGCCAAGGTTCGCATCGAACCCCTGCGTGGCCCATTGCATCTTTTACAGGGGAGAGGTGGCAATGTGGTTGCTTCGGTGGGTGCTGACGGCATTCTATTGGTAGATGATGACTATGCCGCGCTGACACCGGCGTATGCCGCTGCTTTGGAAGGTCTTGCCGGCGCGCCAACGGCTGTGCGATTTGTGCTCAATACCCATTGGCACCAGGATCATACCGGCGGCAACGCTTACTGGGGTGAGCGGCAGGCCCTTATTTTTGCGCACTCGAACGTGCGGGATCGCATGTCCAAACGACAGGGACCGAACGCCCTCGGTCGGGTGACCGAGCCATCGCCACCTGCTGCTTT
>JBLFXU010000120.1:0-8235 GCA_047609575.1 Bacteroidia bacterium
CGCCACCAAGGGCGGTATCACCCCGGTTGCGAGCACCTCGAATACGCCCCTGTGCAGCCGCAAGATAGAAATATCAAACGTGCCCCCACCCAGATCATAAACTGCGATGACCCCCTCCTCCTGGCTATCCAGGCCATAGGCAACCGCCGCCGCGGTGGGCTCATTCAATAGGCGCAGGACTTTAATTCCCGCGACAGTAGCAGCGTCCTTAGTCGCCTGCCGCTGGGCTTCATCAAAGTACGCTGGGACTGTAATTACCGCGCCATCCAGCTCGCCCCCCAGAGTATCCTCGGCCCTGTGGCGAAGGCTGCGCAGGATTTCAGCCGAGGCTTCCACGGGCGTAATCTCACCGGCACTGGTAATGAAGCGCACCATCCCCTCGTCTTGCTCAACCAGGTGGTAGTGCGCGCGCTTGGCATCCTCGCGCGCATCGGCCAAACCACGCCCCATGTAGCGCTTGACGGAGACCAAGGTGTCAGCAGGATGCTCGGAAGCCAACGCAAGAGCACCAGCGCCCACTAGCGGCGACTCTGTGGCATAGCACACCACGGATGGCAGCATTACCGCGCCCTGACTATCAGCCAGCGGAGCAGCACGACCTCCACGCACCGATGCAACCAGTGAATTTGTGGTGCCCAGATCAATACCAACAGCCCGCTTAACCTGGTGAGGCAGCGGAGAATGACCCGGTTCGGCTATTTGTAACAATGCCATGACAGCCCCTTTTAGCTCCCTTTGTCCATCAGGTCAGATTCAATCTGCTCTGCTTCCTGATGCAGCTTGTCCAGATACTGCATTTTGACACAAGCCTCCGCAGCCAAAGTGTAATTCCCTGCGGTGTAAGAAGAAGCAAACACCGCCTGCAACTCCCGTACGTCCACTTCAATCTCGGTGAGCAGATGATCAAGCACCGGCTCCGGTTCCACAAGTTCAGCCATTGTCTCCAGCTTTTCGCGCAAATCTATTTGCACGATCAGAAAGCCCCCATCCACGTGTTGCTTGGCAACTTGCTCGGCGCCAATGCCCGCAAGTTCAAGCAGGTATAGTGCTCTGGGTAAGGGCTTGCGAAGCGTCGTATAGGCCTGATTGACCAATGAGGAGTATTGCACGGCAAGCCGCTGATCCCGCTCGGACGCTCCCGCATGCTTGTCGGGATGCAATTCACCCTGCAACTGCCGGAACCGTTCGCCCAAACGCGACTTGTCCACTGCAAAATCTACACAGAGATCGAATAGTTCGAAATAATTTTTTTTGAAGTCAGGAGAAGACATTGCGGGGACGCCACACAGCTTACGTCAGACGGTGAAGCTCTCCCCGCAACCACACTCTGCGGATACATTGGGATTGCGGAACTGCAGGCCCTCATTAAGGCCCTCTTTTACAAAATCTAACTCTGTGCCTTCCAGATAGACCAGGCTCTTGGGATCGACGAACACCTTAACACCGTGTTCTTCAAACACTTGATCTTCGGGTTTCTGCTCATCGACAAATTCGAGCACATAAGCCATGCCCGAACAGCCAGAGGTAGTAACCCCCAAGCGTATGCCCAGACCACTGCCGCGGCTAGTAAGCTGCCCGCCTACGTGAACCGCAGCAGATTCACTAATACTGACTCCCATCAGCTGCTTTCACCACGCTTCTCGCGTAGATCCCTTACCGCAGCCTTGATAGCGTCTTCAGCTAGTACAGAGCAATGTATTTTTACCGGTGGCAGTGCCAATTCGGCGGCTATTTCGGTGTTGCGGATCTCCGCAGCCTCATCAAGACTCTTACCTTTGACCCATTCGGTCAGCAAAGAACTTGAGGCAATGGCCGAGCCACATCCGTAGGTCTTGAACTTGGCGTCTTCAATCACACCGTCAGCATTGACCTTAATCTGCAGACGCATAACGTCGCCACAAGCGGGGGCACCGACCATGCCGGTGCCTACGTTCTCATCTTCGGCGTCGAGCCTGCCGACGTTCCGTGGGTTCTCGTAGTGATCCAATACTTTATCGCTATATGCCATGTCGTCTCTCCTTCAACAAAATTTCTAGTGGGCAGCCCACTCGATGCTGTCTAGATCAATACCGTCCTGGTACATATCCCAAAGTGGCGAAAGCGCTCTGAGCTTGTCCACTGCCTCTCGCAATTGCTCTACTGCACGGTCCACATCATCCTCGGTCGTGAAACGACCGAAGCTGAAACGCAATGAGCTGTGCGCAAGCTCATCATTCAACCCTAGTGCCCGCAGTACGTACGAGGGCTCAAGGCTTGCTGAGGTACAGGCGGAACCGCTGGAAACGGCCAGATCTTTCAAGGACATAATCAGTGACTCACCTTCTACAAAAGCGATACTGATATTGATTGCTCCGGGCAGGCGATGCTGTTCGTCGCCATTGATATGCACTTCTTCGATATCCTGCAGCGCTTGCCAAAATCTCGCGCGCAGCGCCTGCAAGCGCTCAGCTTCTTCAGCCATACCCTCTCGGCCAATCTGGGCCGCTTCGCCCATGCCTACAATTTGGTGTGTTGCCAGCGTTCCGGAACGCATGCCGCGCTCATGACCACCACCATGCATCTGGGCCTCGAGCCGCACCCTGGGCTTGCGCCGCACGAACAATGCACCGATGCCCTTCGGACCATACATCTTATGACCAGACATGGATAACAAGTCGACTTTCATCTGTTCCATATTGATTTCGATCTTACCGGCACTCTGCGCAGCATCGACATGAAACAGAACGCCAGCTGCCCTGGTGACTTCGCCGATGGCTGCGATGTCATTAACCGTACCAATCTCATTATTGGCATGCATGATGCTGACAAGAATGGTGTCGTCGCGCAGCGCTGCTGAAACAGCTTCCGCAGAGACAAGACCTTTCTCACTAGGGTCAAGATAGGTCACTTCAAACCCCTCTCGCTCCAGCTGGCGACAGGTATCAAGCACAGCTTTGTGCTCAATCTTGGAGGTGATGATGTGCTTACCTTTCTTTTGGTAAAAGTGCGCCACACCCTTTATTGCAAGGTTATCTGACTCGGTTGCACCCGAAGTCCAGACAATCTCTCGTGGGTCGGCCTTGATCAGGTCAGCCAACTGGCGGCGCCCGTTCTCCACTGCTTCCTCGGCTTTCCAACCGTATACGTGCGAACGTGAAGCGGGATTACCGAAGTTACCTTCCATAGAAAGACAATGGACCATCTTCTCCACTACTCTGGGATCTACCGGAGTCGTCGCTAGATAGTCAAAATAAATCGGTTTCTGCATGCTGCTTATAGCTCCCTGAATAACACTGCGCGCTCTATACTTCTGCCAGTGACAGCTTGTCCCCGGTCGAATTCTGTGACTCCTGGTTTTTGTCGTCTAGCTCCCGGGCTTCCTGTCGGGCTGAGACACTCTGCACCTCACGTCGCTCTACTAGATTAGCGAGGCTGATCTGGCTGAGGAAGCCATGTATCTGGTCACTGAGGTCGCACCATAGGTGATGAGTGAGGCAAACCTCACCTTGCTGACAGTCTGCCGTCCCGCCGCAGCCAGTGGCATCCACTTTCTCATTGACTGCGTCAATGATTTGAGCCACAAATATGTCGTGCCCTCCCCGACTCAGGCGGTAGCCTCCACCCGGGCCGCGCACGCTACTCACAAGGTCATTGCGTCGCAGCTTGGAGAACAATTGTTCCAGGTACGACAGGGATATATCCTGCCGACCGGAGATGTCTGCCAGGCTTACCGGACGCTCGGTACCGTGTAAGGCCAAATCAAGCATGGCTGTTACAGCATATCTACCCTTCGTGGTCAGTCGCATCGCCTGTTTCCTCCATTTCCTATGGGAACCAGTATGCAATACCCTACTAAAACGGTCAAGTAAAAAACCAACGGTTTTAGTAGGTTAATATGCTCTCAATCCCGCGGATTCCGTGCCTTTGTGACCCACTTCTGCGTTTGGGTCAGAATTCCACGCAGAATATTCAGCTCCATTTCGTCCAACCGGACCCGACTGTAGAGCCTCCGTAACCGGGCCATCAGCTGCCGCGGTGCCGCCGGATCAAGAAACTCCACATCCACGAGGGTCTGCTCCAGATGGGCGTAGTAACGTTCTATATTTTCATGGGTGGCAAATGGCGTATCCCACTGCTCATCCTCCGCCACAGGCAGGTCATGATCGCCAAAGAGCATGCGCAATTCGTAGCTGACAATCTGTACGGCCATCGCCAGATTTAGAGAGCTGTAGTCGTCCGATGTTGGGATGTTCAGGTGCAGATTGCAGAACTGCAGTTCATCGTTGGTGAGCCCACGGTCTTCCCTGCCAAACAACACCGCGACCTGTTCGTTGTCCGATGCCTGGGCCATACGTGTGGCACACTGCCGGACATCAAGTAAGGGCCAGGGAATTCGCCTTTCCCGAGCACTAGTGCCCACCACAAACTGACAATCCTGGATGGCCTCCTCAACACTGTTGGTAACAACGGCGTTTTCCAGCACATCAGTGGCAGCAACCGCACGCCAAACCGCCTGCTCATCGGGGAACTGACGCGGAGCGACAAGGTATAAACGCTTCAGCCCCATATTCTTCATGGCGCGAGCGACACCGCCGATATTGCCCGGGTGGCTGGTATTGACCAGAACGATGCGAATGTTATCTGGATTCATCAGTAGATCAGCTCAGGGACTGGGGGAATACAGGAGGCACGCTGGATCGACGGCAACAGACATTCGTTGACCGACGGACCAGATCAGGCCAACAGAGGTTTCACGGTCTGTAGTACCGCTTTAAAACACTTGGGCGTGCCGCAGACGATATTGCCGGATTCGAGAAAGTTATCGGAAGCGTCAATATCTGCCACCAGACCACCTGCCTCGCGCACCAGCAGCGCACCTGCTGCCATATCCCACTCCGCCAGACCAATCTCCCAGAAGGCATCGAGTCGGCCGGCAGCAACATAAGCCAGATCCAGGGAGGCCGCTCCAGCGCGGCGAATGCCGGCGCACTGCCCGGCCAGCGATTCGATAGTTTGACTATACGGTCCCAACTTATCGTCACAATGGTCTTTGAAGGGAATACCCGTGCCGAGCAAAGCGCCGTCCAGGCTGGTGCGGCCACTAACACGCATGCGACGCCCATTGAGCTGCGCACCGCGACCGCGTGAGGCGGTAAATTCCTCTCGCCTTACTGGGTCGAGTACTACTGCATGCTCTAGCGTGCCGCGATAGAAGCAGGCGATAGAAACCCCGTAGTGCGGGATTCCTCGCACAAAGTTTGTGGTGCCATCCAGAGGGTCAATCACCCAGCGATACTCGGCGTCAGCGCTACCTATCAGGCCGCTTTCCTCGCCCAGAATCGCATGATCGGGATAGGCCTTGTGCAAGTGGTAGATAATCTCCTGCTCGGCGTTAACATCTACCTCCGTGACAAAATCGTTCACTCCCTTAGCCTTTACCTCGAATCGATCCAGGTCATCCGAGGCACGCACAATATTCTCGCCGGCCTTACGGGCAGCGCGCAGTGCAATAGTGATCATCGGTTCCATGGGCAGTTCCGGAGGGTAGTGTCTTCAGGGCGCGCGATTATAGCAGCATCGCCCGCAAATTTGTCGCAGCCGTTCGAGGTCAAAACTCAGGGGGAAATAAGCCCGCCCTAGGGCGTCAGCTCTTCCTGGTCAGCGCCTTCCTTAACGGGGATCATCAGGTCTTCCTTGCTCACACCGAGCACGAGCAAAGTGCTCGCTGCCACGTAAATCGAGGAATAGGTACCGATAAGCACGCCGACAATTAATGCAATGGCGAAGCCCTCAATAATCTCACCACCAAACAGCCCAAGCGCTCCCAGCACCATCAAAGTTGTCAGGGAGGTTATCAGCGTTCGCCCCAGTGTTTCTGTCAGTGAAATGTTGACCACTTCGGTCGGGTCTGCGCGCCGGAGCTTGCGAAAGTTTTCCCTGATCCGGTCCGCGACAACAATGGTATCGTTCAGCGAATAGCCGATGACGGCCAGCAACGCTGCCAGCACCGTCAAGTCAAATTCCAAACGGAGCACCGAGAAAAACCCCAGGGTAATCACAACGTCATGGATCAGGGCAACCACTGCTCCAACTGCAAACTTTAACTGGAAGCGAAAGCCGATGTACAGCATGACCAGTCCCAGCGCGAGCAACATTGCCAGGCCACCCTGTTCTCGCAACTCATCACCGACCTGCGGCCCGACAAATTCATTGCGACGCAATTCGACATCACCACGGGTTGACGCTTGCTGCAATTGGGCAAGTAGTTCTACGCCCTGCTTATCAGAGTATCCTTTGGGCATGCGAATCAACACGTCACGATCGCTGCCGAAGCTGACGACCACTGCCCCGTCGTACCCTTTGTCTTGCAGCGTCTGGCGAATGACATTGAGGTCTGCGCTCTGGCTGTAGTGCACCTCTAGCAACGTACCGCCGGTAAAATCCAGGCCCCAGTTGAGCTGTCTTGTTGCCAGCGAGCCGATCGACACCAGCAGCAAGAGAATCGATACTGCCATTGCAAACTTGCGCTGGCCCATGAAATTAATGGTTTTCATATCAGCTATTACTCCCGCTCTGGGCCTTTGTATGTCCGCCGCCTATGGAGAGGCTCTGTACCCGGCGCCCCCCATAAATCAAGTTAACCAGGGCACGGGTACCCACAATTGCTGTGAACATAGACGTGACGATACCAACGGACAAGGTGACGGCAAAACCTTTGATCGGGCCCGTACCCACAGCATAGAGAATCAGTGCCACGATGAGTGTTGTCAGGTTGGCATCAAGAATCGTTGCTACCGCCCGCTCAAAGCCCGAGTGAATGGCCATCTGCGGCGATAAACCATTGCGCACCTCCTCCCGAATTCGCGAAAAAATCAGCACGTTAGCATCCACCGCCATACCGACCGTCAATACAATACCCGCGATGCCCGGTAAGGTCAGCGTAGCACCAAGCACCGACATCACTGATATCAACAAGATCAGATTGCAGCTCAATGCGATAACCGCCGCTACACCAAACACCCTGTAATACAGCACCATAAACAGCGCCACCAGCGCGAGGCCCATCTGCACGGACTTAACACCCAAACGGATATTCTCGGCACCCAGAGAAGGACCCACCGTGCGCTCTTCTACGAATGAAATCGGTGCCGCCAAGGCACCGGCGCGCAGCATCAGGGCCAGCTCCGAAGCTTCCCCCGGCGAATCCAGGCCGGTGATCTGGAACGAGGCTCCCAGGGCTTCCTGAATAACCGGCGCGGTGAGTATTTTTCTTTCATCGTAGGGGACTTTGACAATGACCTCATTGCCCTGCTCATCTGTCTCGTATCGAGTGCGATACTTGCGCTCTATAAAAAGCACGCCCATACGGCGCTTCACGTTGTTACGGGTTGAGCGGGACATTAACGTGCCGCCTTCACCATCGAGGCTGATACTGACAATAGGACGACCGTTCTGGTCGAAGTTCGCCTGGGCACTGGAGACCCGCTCGCCGGTAATAATAAGATCCCGTTCCAGCCACTCCGTGACGCCTGCCCTGGCCGCACTGCGGTATTCGAATCGCTGCTTTTCAGACGGACCGGCATCGAGGTTTGCCACCAGTCGAAACTCAAGATTAGCAACCTTACCCAGGATGCGCTTCGCCTCAGCGGTATCCTGGATACCGGGCAGCTCTACCACGATGCGATTCGAACCCGAGCGCTGCACCAAAGGCTCAGAAACACCCAGCTCATTCACCCGATTGCGCAGCGTGGTCAGATTCTGCTCCAGCGCGTAATCAGCAATTTCCTTGCGCGTCTGATCGGTCATGGTCGCAGCAAGGTTCCAGCTGTCGCCCTCTTCAATACGATCAAGCAACAGTTCAGGATGCTGGTCGGCAACCAGGGTTCTGGCTTGCTCACGCAACGCCTCGGTTTTGAATTTCCCCAACAACCGCCCTTCTTCATTCAACGAAACGAAGCCACGTATCCGCTCCTCACGCAAACTACGTTTGGTGGTATTCAGGTAATAATCCATACGGCGCTCTACCGCCGTATCTACATCAACTTCCAACTTGAAGTGCACGCCGCCGGAGAGGTCCAGCCCCAATTTCATAGGCTGAGCGCCGTAATCACTGAGCCAGCCCGGTGTGGTCGGCGCAAGGTTCAGCGCAACAATAAAACCGTCACCCAGCGCCCGGTGGACGACAGCCTGAGCACGCAGCTGATCGTCCGCGGCAGTCAGGCGCAGCAACGCATTGCGTCCACGCTCATCTATTTC
>JBLFXU010000121.1:0-8179 GCA_047609575.1 Bacteroidia bacterium
AAGACCCCACACTGCGCGAGCAACTCAGGCCCGATCACAAAGCCCTGTGTTATCGACTGGTGTTCTCTCCTGACTATTATCAAGCAATACAGCACGCCGATGCAGACCTGGTTACCGAAAACATCGAACGAATTGAAGAAAAAGGCATCCGCACCCGCGACGGCAAGCTCCATGAGTTGGACGTTATCGCACTTGCCACGGGCTTCCATCCGGATACGTTCATGCGCCCGATGTCATTCACAGGGCGCAACGCTGTCGATCTGGAGACTCTTTGGGTCAACGGCCCCAAAGCCTATCTAGCCATGACCCTGCCAGACTTCCCTAATTTCTTTATGCTTAATGGGCCCAATGGGCCGGTCGGTAACTTTTCACTGATCGACATCGCCGAACACCAGTGGCACTACATTGCCCAGATTATCGAAAAAGTTGCCCGCGGGGAGCTGGATGAGGTGTCACCTAAGGCTCAGTCTATGGCGCAGTATGAACAAGAGCGCAGTGCAGCTGCCAAAGAAACCGTGTGGTACAAGGGCGGTTGTCGCAGCTGGTATCTGGATGACAAGGGTATTCCCAGTAGCTGGCCCTGGACCTTCTCTCGCTTTGTTGAAAAGATGTCACAGCCGGACTGGGACGCCTTCGATCTGGTGAAATACAAACGCTGACTGCAGCGCCCTAAATTCGAGCCTAGTCCGCTCGAAAAAGGAGCGGTGCAAATTCGATAAGAAACTCTCGCCAGGCAAACCAGTCGTGCCCATCACCATTTTCATAGTACTGAAAATCGATCGTGTACTTCTCAAATAGCGCTCGCGTCTCGAGGCCCGTATCGAACAGAAAATCTTCCGTGCCCATACCGGACCAAAATACTTTAAAGCGCTTATTGATATTCGGATCTGTCAGCAGGTCTTGATGGGTAGCTTCATAGTTCACGGTGCCGCCAAAGAGACCTGAGCTAAAAACATCCAGGTAAGCAAAGACATCAGGGGTGGGAAAACCGAACTGCAAGGTGGTAAACCCCCCGATTATAATACGGCCAGCGCGCGCGAGCGTGGGGCCGTTCTAGTGCGATAATGTTGATCAACATAGGGAATAACGGCCTGCAATAGTTCATCGCCAATATCAACATCAGCCGGATTAACCTGGCCCGGCTCATCGATGCGACTATTCGGCATCACAACGATCATTGGTTTCACTTTATCTTCCTCAATAAGGTTCTGGATAATAACGCCCGCCCTGCCAAACGAACTCCATTGGCTATCGCTCTCACCAGCAGCGCCCAGCAGGTATAACACAGGATGATGCTGCCATCTCGCGCGCCTTCCAGTACCCTGTTTGACGTCGTATTCATAAGGCGTACAAATATGCACCTGCCGCATGCGCTTCAATACGGGCGAATAGTAATTAACCCTGCGCACATCTCCATAGGTAACCTGCTCGCGAAACTGAAACGCGAGGCTGCCATCACCTGGCACTTCAAAGTAGCTCTGCGAAAAAGGAAATCCATAGCCCGATACGAGTTTCAGGTTATCGGGATCAAGGGCTGCGATTCCGTCAACCAGAAAGACATAACGATAGATATCTGGCGCTAGTGTTTGCGGACCGGTCCACCGCCCATCCCCCTGTGAATTTAGGGGCAGCGAACCGGCGTCGGTAAACACGCTAACATTTGAAGCGTTCGGCGCGATATAAGAGAACTCTACCGTGCCATCCGTATTGATCCGGGGATAGCCAAACGCATTGTAGGGCAGACCAGCGCCAATATAGACAGACCGCATACCCTCAAGCGGCTCTGAAAATGCACAGCTTTCTTACGCGTTCTCCCATTGTTTCGGTTAACATTTATACCTCAACCCAAAATGGCACTTACTTAAGTCATTAGAGCGGAGCCAAACCGAGCATAGAAAGCAGTGGACCTGAGGCAGCCTGTAACATCGAACGCATGAGCGAAACAACGCAAATGGCCAGTTCGCATTAATCGGTTAGCGAACACTCAGGTTGGGATTTGTCGTCAACCATGACAAGATGCCATAAACCACCCGTGAGGAGCCGCATGTGATTCACTGTGTTTTTTTTAGAAAACCGAGCCGCTTGTTGAGGCCGAGGTACATTACTGGCAGAGGGGCGCGCGCAGGCATCGTCGCTCTTACGCTCTGTATTGCCAGCGTCCTGGCGGCCTGCAGCGACGGCAATGACTCCAGGGCCACGAGCGTGGTGTCTGGAGAGTTTCTCGCACTGAGCTATAACGTCGCGGGCCTGCCACAAGTGCTCTCTGGCTCCAGCCCTGAAACGAATACGCCCCTGATAAGCCCGTTGCTAAACGGCTATGACCTCGTACTGGTGCAGGAGGATTGGAAAACCCCAGAACCCAATCCACTAGCGCCACTGCGACTGTACCACGAGGTACTGGAAGCACAGGCCACACATCCCTACCAATCTGACCCAGCACCACTGCCACTGGGAGAAGACCCGAGACGGCCAGGCGCACTAGTCAGCGATGGAATGAACAGGTTTTCGCAGTTTCCTTTTGGCGATGTTTTCAGACAGGCCTGGGAAGGCTGTGACAACAATTCGAGCGACTGCCTGGCATTCAAAGGATTCAGCGTGGCCAGAACCGAACTCACCCCGGGCGTGTGTGTTGATGTCTACAACGTACATGGCGAAGCCGGAAATGATGCGGGCGACCAGGCACTCAAGATCATCAACACGCGTGATCTAGTGTCATTTATGCAAATGTTTTCAGCGGGCAGAGCGATTGTAATCGGCGGGGACTTTAATATGCGCCTGCGTCGCCCGCACGATGCAGACAACCTTAACTACCTAACGACCGAAACCGGCCTTGCCAACGCGTGCGCCATCCTGGGCAATGTCGATGAAGAGGCGATCGACAAATTTTTCTTCCGCTCCAGCGATATACTAACCCTGACACCCACATCCTGCCGGTTCGAGACGGATGTTTTCGTCACAGCCGACAGTGAGCCACTGAGTGACCACGACGCTCTGGCGGTAGGATTCGCATGGAGTGGCAACCCCGTAACTGACGTCGACTGCTTGTCAGGAATTTGAGGTGACAGATACAAAAACACGGCTAGCTCTAGTGGCAACAGAACTGGAAGTTAACTATCTAGCCCGTGTTGCGCATACCGGCGGCTATGCCCGCGATCGTCACCATAATCGCTTGCTCTACGACTGGCTCAGACTGCAAACGATTGCGCTTTAGCAACTCCGCTTGCAAATAATTTAGCGGATCGGTGTAAATATCGCGCAATTGTAAAGACTGACTGATCCATGACTGATCCTCTAGCAGGCTATCCTGATCCGCCAGATCCAATATTGTTGCACAGTCTTTTTTCAATTGATCCCGCAACCGCACACCAATGTGCCGCCATTCCTCGGGCACCAGACATTCATCATAAAACTGCGACAGACCGCAGTCAGATTTGGCGTATACCATTTCCAACATGGAAATCCGTACCGCAAAGAACGGCCATTCTCGAAACATCGTCTTCAAGACTTCACCGTCGCCGCGCTCCATGGCCAATTGCAGCGCTGCGCCCGCACCTAGCCACGCGGGCAGCATCAGGCGGTTTTGTGACCAGGCGAAAATCCAGGGAATAGCGCGCAGGCTCTCGATACCTCCACCACCAGCACGGCGGGCAGGGCGAGAACCGAGCGGCAATTTGGCCAATTCTTGCTCGGGCGTGGCGTGACGAAAATAGGATACGAAATCTGTTTCTTCTCGCACTACTGATCGATACGCGGCACAAGAGTCACTAGACAACTGTTCCATCTGCTGCCGCCACTCGGTGCGGGGCTCGGGTGGCGTCATAAGATTGGCGCGGCAGATGGCTGTTGTATAGAGCGCCAGCGTATTGAGAGCCAACGAAGTCCAGCCCAACTTAGCGCGAATCATCTCCCCTTGTTCTGTAACACGCAGTCCACTACGCAATGAGCCCGGGGGCTGTGACAACAACGCAGCATGGGCCGGCGCGCCGCCTCGCCCGATACTACCGCCACGGCCATGAAACAACAGCAGCTCCACATTATGTTCGGCACAAACGCGCAGCAACGACTCTTGAGCGGTGTACTGCGCCCAGGACGCAGCCAATACACCAGCATCTTTGGCGGAGTCCGAATAGCCAATCATGATCATTAGCTGACCGCTAATTGCATTGGAGTACCACGGCTGGGCCAACAACTGTGACAACACCTCCTCTGCTCGAGAAAGATCATCCAGCGTTTCGAATAAAGGGACAACCGGGAGACCCGTGACACAACCGGCCTCGCGTAACAGCAGATGCACCGCGAGCACATCCGAGGGCTGACGCGCCATTGAAATCACATACGCACCCAGTGCTTCAGCAGGCTGCTGCGCAACCACAGCGCAAGTGGCCAGCACCTCGGCAACGTCGGGCGATGGCTGCCAGCGCGGCGGTATGAGAGGCCGCCGGTTGGCTAGTTCTGCCAGCAGAAACGTCTGCTTCTCTTCTTCGCTCCACTGGATGTAATCACCCAGCTCGAGGTAATTCGTAAGCTCTGCTAGTGCATCGGTATGCCTGGCACTATCTTGACGTACGTCCACCTTTACCAGATGTAGACCAAAGCAACGTACCTTGCGCAACAAATCGAGCAACGCGCCCTCGGCTACACTGGCCATACCACAGGTGTGTAGCGACTGATAGCAAGTTTTAAGTGGCGTCCAGAGTTGATCGACGTCTGTGAAAATGTCTTCGTCTTCGACGATTTCACCGTCTAACTCCAGCTCAATGGCGGCGCGAGTCCGGCGCATCTTCTCGCGCATCTGCCGCAATACCGCACGATAAGGCTCATGAGAATCCCCTGCCAAGGCCTGCAACTTAGCGTCGCAAGGCGTCATCGACAGCTCTTCCACCAAGTAAATAAGGTCTTTGAAATAGAGGTCTGCCGCTTGCCAACGGCTCAAGCGTAGAACTTCTTCTGTAATTTCGGCTGTAACGTTGGGATTGCCGTCGCGATCACCTCCCATCCAGGAGACAAACTTTATGGGCTGAGCATCTAACGGAAGATGTGCACCGCAGGCGTCGAACAGCGCGCGGTCCAGGCGCCGTAAAAACTGCGGTACCGCCTCCCATAAAGAATCCTCGACTACGGCATATCCCCACTTGGCTTCATCCACAGGACTGGGTCGTTGCTCGCGAAAATCATTGCCAAACCAGATCTGCGCAATCAACTCCCGCAGACGTAATTGCAGTTTTTCGCGTTCTCTTTCGGTAAGTCCCTGTAACTCCAGCTGGCGCAGGCAGTAGCGAATTTCACTGTGTTTATGGATGAGTGTACGCCGCATGATCTCAGTGGGATGCGCCGTCAGCACTAGCTCAATGTTCAACTCATGAATTGTCTTCTCTAATGCAGCAGGCGTTACACCCTCTGCAAGCAAACCAGAAAACTCACTGGCCAGTGTTCGGGAAGCGGAAAACAGCGGCGCCATTTCCCGCGACACCATATGGTGCTGGTCTGCGATGTTGGCCAGATTCAAAAATTGACTGAAAGCCCTCGCCACAGGCACCAATTGATCGTTCTTTAACTCACGCAAAATCTTTAACAGGTGGTCATGCGCCGGCCTATCGCCCTCTCTGGCAGAGCGGGACAGTGTTCTGATTTGCTCAATCAGCGCAAGGAATTCCTCACCCTCAGCACCCGAAATGGTGTCGCCCAGTAAGGCGCCAAGCGCACTGACGTTACTACGAAGGCTGGTGTAATCAGGCTCTTTCGATGATTCACTCAAGGGGATTTCTACCTATTTTGACTGCAAACGCGGACGGGCGGGTTGGGCGTGTATCCGGGCACTATAGCCCGGCCACAAGGCCCGGCGCTATAGCCCAATTTGTACGGCGTCGTAAGGCCGCTGTGCCGGTTTAACGGCGACGCCCATCAGTCGACAAAATCAGTAGCCGTGATACTCAGTGCTGTGCACGGAACAGATAATTACCAGGCAACCCCATACGTTTGGATGCCAGCACCGGTGGGGACCCGGGTATGGGCATACGCTCTACCAGCCGACCGACAGTGCGTACTACTCTAGCCTGCCCAGCCGGGAGCGTATAATCGCCGGGCAGCCCAAGTAGCGCCTGCACGGGTGGCGGAATGAGACTAATCGCTGCACGAATACACGGCCCCTGTAGCAGCCTCAAAGGTCCAGGCAGGGCCGGTGTCGACCACATAATCTCCAGAAACTCTGCAACGATAGGATGCTGACGCAATACTGGCAGCATGTCTGCGAAGAGCTGTTCCTGTTCTGCCTCGCTGGTCGGGGCGCCACTGGCACCGTACAGTGCTGCCGCTGGTTGGGCATCAAGGTAAAAACGATCGCGCTCCTGCGTGGACAATGGGCGTACAAAGTGATGATAGGCCTGCAGAAAACCAAAAGAAGCTGTTGCCTGCACCCAATCCATGAGCTCCGGTTGCAGTGCCTGATAAGCCTGCCCTTCTGGCGTCACGCCCTCAACGCGAGCATGCATCCGCGTTATGCCTTGGATCATTTCTTCGGCTACGCCACGCGGGCCGTAAACCGTCACCATGGCAGCCAACCCAGTTCGCTGCATCCGTTGCAGAGGCTGCGTGCGAAAACTACTGTGCTCCCAAACGCCAGTGCGCACACGCGGTTCCGCCAACTCCAGAATCACCGCTGTGATACCCCCTACAAACAAGGCGATTGGATTTTTGAAGACGCGCCAGGACAGGGAATCTACTGCGGAAAGTGCAGGCTCGCCTGTAGGCAACAAGAAATCTACTGTAGAAAGTTTGCCCGTAGCGCCTCCACTGGCACGACGCAGCTTATCCGCTATCGCGTTGCGCATAGCAGACGCCTTGAATCATGGGATCCAGCCGGAGTAAAAAATGCCTTGGCCGATGCTGAAACCATGGGCCACACCTGGCAACGCCAGTGTTGAACCCTGGGGAGTGCCTTGAGTACCGCTAGCAGGTAGTTAAAAAAACCGTAGCCGATACCCCAAAAGAGGGGCACGCCGTAAAGCGGGGCAGGCTCTTCCAACTTTTTCAATACACGAGAAGAGGAAAGTGCCATTTCCCTTTGCTCAAAAGCCGACGACTTGCAGTCGTCGGTTTTGCCGGTACATCCGTGTACACGCAGCAAACTGCCGAAAAACACCATTTTTCAACAGCCTGCCAGGGACTCTAATTAAGATCAGCGTAGATAGTGAGCATTTCGCCGTTGCGCGCTATCTCAACCACGTCCAGGGAGAGCCCGAGGAATGAGGGAAGCGGAAAGCCACCCAGGCCGCCCGCTAATGCTGGCAAGAAAGACCCGACAATCTGTGGCAGCAGGGTCTCAACATCACTCAGGTCGGCGCCAATAGGATTCTCTATCGACTTCACTGAGATATTCGCAGGGTCTGGCGCCACGAGTTCAAATACCAGCGCTCCCGCAACCGGGTCAACTGTGAGATTTATTCCGACATCGGCATCGAGCATCAGATCCGCTGCGTCTAACACATCCGGCCCATCAGGGGTGTCGACGTCCACCAGAAGTTTAATACGTAGCTGCGCTATTTTGAGTAGAGCAAGCTCACCCATTGGGCCCGGGGCACCTGTAATCAATGGCGCCATCGTTGGATTAATCTCCATACGTGCCAGCGCATCAGGCGCCAGATGTGAAAGCTGCGGTATGAATATAGAAAGTAGACCTGCCGTCAGCGGAATGGGCGTTCCTGTCCCAAACAAATCCAGCTCAGTAATAGTAGCCACCAGCAAGCCACACTCAATCATGGAACGCAGCAGCTGATTAAAACCAGAACTGGAGATTCCCAACCCAATCTCGTAAGGCACGCCACCAGGTGAAGTGCTGCCGAAGCTTGGGAATGGCTGGGCGACGTGATAAGACGCTGTCGGGTCCGGCGCGCCCTCAGGAGGTTCACACTCTCCGGGACCGGTACCGAAATTTGTCACAAAACGTGCGTTAGAGCCCAACGTAATTCCAGCCGAAGTTTCCTTCACCTGGAAAAAAGGTGCGTCCAGATCCGAATTCAAGGCCTGGCCAACGGGGCCAGAAACATCGACACCGGCTAGTGCGCCTTCAATCGCACCAGCGATAGCTGTATTGCCGTTGCCATCAACGGAGTTCAGGAAACCCTCAAGACCACCAACCACTTGAGGTTCTACGCTGCCAATGATCAGCTGAATAAGGTCGCCA
>JBLFXU010000122.1:0-8133 GCA_047609575.1 Bacteroidia bacterium
TACCAA
Organism: Bacteroidia bacterium; assembly: GCA_047609575.1. Classification (GTDB taxonomy): domain Bacteria; phylum Pseudomonadota; class Gammaproteobacteria; order Pseudomonadales; family Halieaceae; genus Marimicrobium. The sequence goes on from JBLFXU010000122.1 coordinate 7, forward strand.
AATTTCCCGCACCATGGAGGAAATACTGAATCGCTTTGAGAAGGGAGATCTGCGTCCTAAAGAGAGTGTCTATAATCGCCCCCGCACATCCAGGCGTCGTCCGCGACCTACGAGTGCGGACCGGAAGGCAAAGCGTGAGCACAGCCTTGACTCCGGCAATGTAGCCAAGGCGGCTGCGCCAGTGAATAAGCCGACTGCGCCGCGGAAAAAGAAGCGTGCTGTAAAGAAAACTCCAGTGCCGAATACAGCAATAAAAGCCAAGGGCGAGCCGGGTGAAACAAGCCGAAAAGCGGCTTAACCCAGTGTGATGTTGAGCCCATACCTATGGGCTCAGATTCTACACGTTTGGAAACGCCAGCCAGGAGGTCCACGGTATGTTGATCAGCAATATCGAAGTCTTGCCTAACAAGCGAGTTGTGCAGCATCTGGGCTTGGTGCAGGGCAGTACTGTGCGGGCCAAGCATGCCGGCAAAGATATTATGGCGAGTTTTAAAAATCTGTTCGGCGGTGAGTTGGGCGCCTATACCGAGTTGCTGCAGGAGTCCCGGGACGAGGCTGTACAGCGTATGCAGGAGCAGGCGGTCGCCATTGGAGCGAACGCCGTTATCAATGTGCGCTTTTCGACCTCAGCAATTGCCGCGGGTGCGTCTGAAATTTTGGCCTACGGCACTGCAGTTCTGATCGAAGACGTCTAGGGCGCCTGCCATGGATGTACTCATTCAACTTGTCGTTTTTCTCTTGCTCCTCGCCGCGGGTTTTGGCTTCGGCCGCCGCGCGGAGCGCAAACACTACGACAGTATTCGTCGGCGCGAGGATGAGTTGCGTCATATACTGGTACTGAGCTCCCGTCTGCCGCCGGTTGAATTGATTCGGCACAATGGCGAACTGGTGTGTGGCAATGTGGTCATCTCTGTTGACTATTTCAAAACCGTAGTAGCGGGCTTGCGTAACCTGGTTGGCGGTGAGCTTACTTCCTACTCATCCTTGCTGGATCGAGCCCGGCGCGAAGCGATCTTGCGTATGCAGGCGGCCGCGGCCGAGCTAGGCGCCGAGGCGGTGATCAATCTGAAATTTGAGACCAGCCGGGTATCGGGCAGCGCCGGCAAGGGTATTGGTTCAGTAGAAGTGCTGGCTTACGGAACAGCAATGGTCAGGCGGTGAGCCTGCCGCGGGAAAATCCTCGCATTCCCGAGGGTATTAATGCCAGCGAAGAGAACCCTCTAAAAGAGTTCGCCCAACTTGCACTGGGTGTCGCCCTCGGTTTGGTAGTGTTGGCGGTAGCGTTGAGTCTGCTGGCCAGGTTACTCGCACCCTACGTGCCCTTTAGTTGGGAGCAGCCATTCACTCCGGTAGTAACCGCCGTTTTGGCACAGTCTCCCAATGAACCGGGCGATGTGGCCGACGCCACGGTAGCGCTGGAAACGTTGGCCCAGGCCCTTCTTGCGAGTAGTCTTACGGTGCCGATTGGTGAGCATGATGCCGCTGCGCAGGTACCGGCTGATGCTTTCAGCTTCCATCTTGTTCGGTCTGACATGCCCAACGCCTTTGCCACATTGGGCGCGACGATCATGGTCACCGATGAGCTCCCCAGAAAGATCTCCAGCGAAAATGGTCTGGCGATGGTGATCGCCCACGAGATCGCCCATGTACAATTGCGCCACCCGATAGAAGCGACTAGCAGAGGCGTGGTTATACAGGTGGCGCTAATTGCACTGCTAGGACAATCTGCTAACTCACTGCTAGGAGGCGCTATCAGTACGGGCGGAGCGATAACAATGCTCAGCTTTAATCGCGATATGGAACGGGTAGCGGATGAGCGCGCTTTGCAGATTCTACAGCAGCACTACGGCCATCTAGGAGGTGCAGACGAATTTTTTGTGTCCATGGATGCGGACGAAGATACAGGGCAGTGGCTGGAGTTTATACAGACGCATCCTAACACCGATGACCGTATTGCCTTCATCCGTGCTGCCATTGCTGCAGCAGGCGGGGCGGGAGAGCTAGCACCTATGCCGCTAGCTCTCTGCGTACCTGATGTGCAAGATGACTGATTGCTGGTATCTCACCTTTGGTATCTCACCCCTGGTCATTCAATAATTGCCCTATGAATAAGTACTCACGCATTATCTTGCATGTCGGTTTAAGTAAAACCGGCTCTACCAGTATGCAGGACAATTGTGCGCTGCATCGTCAGTTCCTGGCTCAACGTGGCGTGGTGTACCCGCAGTTTGATTTTGAGGGTGAAGCATTTTCCAATCACTCCATTGTGGTCACTGGAGCAATCACTCAGGAGCCTGGGCGTTATGGTCTGCGGTTGCCGCAGCGCTTTCCCGGCAGGGAACAAGATGTACTGCAAGCCTGCGCAAGCCAGCTATCCGAATTGCTGTCCAATGGAGTTGGGCAAACCCTGGTACTGTCCACTGAGCTCATTGAGAACTTTGGCCCCGAAGATGCGGGCGTCTTACGCGATCAACTGGCGGCGGCAACGGATGAACTGCGCGTGGTGGCCTTTGTGCGTAGCCCGGTGGATTCCCTGACGAGCTTACTGCAGGAACGTGTCAAAGCCGGCATTAATGTTTCACCGGAGAAGCTCGCAGGGCGTGTCCGGGCCAAGTGTGATCGGATACAGCAACACTTTGGTGAGTTGGCGCAGTTCGAAAATTATCACGACGCGGCGATGCATCCGGATGGACTGGTGGGTGCATGGTTTGAGCTGCTGGGGATTGATCGTGGGGCGCTAACGCAACTGGAACTGGTTGATCGCAATGCCAGCCTAAGTCAGGAGGCCTATACGCTGATGAGGGCGGTTAATCACGCTTACCCGATGAGTGAGCAGGCAGTTCACAACGTGCCCCGGTTCCCCTATGACCTGGATGTTCTCATGCAACTGCCGGGGCAACGTTTTATGCTCCCAGGGTTGCGTGACTCAGCGGCTTATCAGGTGTGCCTGGGCGAAACCGTCTGGCTGCAGGATGCGCTAGGTCTGGCGTTTCCCGAGGATATCCAAGAGGTCCAGGGAGAGCTTTGGCAGACTGAAACGATTGCCGCGTTGGAAAACCTGGTGGGTAAAATAGAGCATCCTGCGCTGCGCAATACCATAGCCGGTGAATTGGCTGTGCAATCTGACCAACTGTGCCAGGCGCGCCCTGCAGACGCGGCGCGACTGCAGGACATTGCCAATGTGCTGCGCCTGGCGGATTGACGCTCGCCGTTGTTTTGTCAGTCCTAGGCGTAACGTTTGATGACCATTTTACCTAACGCCATTTGGTGCACCTGGTCCGGGCCATCGGCCTGACGGCACCAGCGAGCATAATTGAACGCTTCGGCCATAGGGTAGTCCTCGGTAAGTCCTCCGGCGCCGTGCATCTGCATACAGCGATCAATAATATTCTGCACCATCAAAGGCACGCTGGTTTTGCTGGCAGCGATGAGGTCGATAGACTCCTTGGCGCCGACCTGATCCATCTTGTGGCAGGTTTTGAGTACCAGCAGTCTCGCCATTTCAATTTCTGAGAAGCTGCGCGCGATGTCTTCACGCACAGACTGATGTTGGCTCAAGGTACGTCCAAATGTGGTGCGGGACTCGACCCGTTTGCAGGCAAATTCGAGTGAACGTTGAGCAGAACCAATAAGGCGCATGCAGTGATGTATGCGGCCGGGACCAAGGCGCCCCTGTGCAATTTCAAAGCCTCGACCCTCACCCAGCAGAACGTTTTCCAGTGGTACGCGCACGTTGTCAAAAACCATTTCTGCGTGACCGATGGGTGCATCGTCATACCCTAGCGTGGTTAACGGCCGGATGATTTCAAGCCCGGCTGTCCCCTTGGGAACCAGTACTTGCGACTGCTGTTTGTGGCGGTTTTCATTGCCTGGATCTGACTTACCCATAACGATGAAGATTTTACAGCGCTCGTACAAGGCGCCGGTGATAAACCACTTGCGACCATTCAATACCCACTCGTCGCCATCGCGCTCAATGCGCAGCTCAATGTTCGTAGCGTCCGAGGAGGCCACCTGTGGTTCGGTCATGGCGTAGGAAGAGCGTATGTCACCATTCAGTAGCGGTGTGAGCCACTGGGCCTGCTGTGCCTGCGTGCCGTACTTCATGAAGACTTCCATGTTGCCCGTGTCTGGCGCGTTGCAGTTGAAAGCCTCGGGGGACCATAGAACGCGCCCCATGGTTTCTGCCAGCGGGGCATAGTCGAGATTGCTCAGGCCATCATGATCGGCAAACTGTGCCAGCGAAGGTGGCACGAACAGGTTCCACAGCCCGGCGGCCTTCGCCTTCTGCTTCAACTCATCCATCAGAGGCAGGTAGCCGTAACGATCCTGGGCGTCGTGCAGCTGCTTTGCGTAGGCTTGTTCGTTGGGGTAGATGTGCTCATCCATGAACGCCTTGAGCAGTGCCTGGTAGCGCAGGGAGGTTTCGCTAAACTCGAACATGGGGGTGTCTCCGGTGTTTTTGTCTGGGGTTGTCTGGGGTTGTCTGGGGTCGTCTAGGGTTATCTAGGGTTATCTAGGGTTGTTTGGGGTTTGCCGTATTGTTGTCAGTACGCACACGGGATGCGCGATTGCTTTGAACGCCTGATACTGATGCCATAAACACGTCATCCCCGTACAAACGAGAATCCAGTCAGGTGCAGTATTGCACTGGATCCTCGCCGGTGCGGGGATGACGGTTGCAGGGTGCCGCGGGTTATTTTGAGAGGATAATGTTCTGTCAATATTTATCCAATCTTTACCTGCTGCAATTGATTGTCGTCAAATCCGTTCGATAATAATCGCCGGTGCCATTCCGCCTGCGGCGCACATGGTGATCAGACCGAGGGTTTGGTCCCGACGTTCCAGTTCATCCAGAACCGTACCGATCAGCAGCGAGCCAGTCGCACCAATGGGGTGACCCAGTGCCATAGCGCCGCCATTGACGTTGACCTTGTCACGATCCAGGTTGAGATCACGGATAAACTTCTCTGCTACTACTGAGAAGGCTTCGTTGATTTCGAACAGATCGATGTCGTCCAGAGTGAGGCCAGCTTTTTCCAGCACACGCTGTGCAGCTGGAACCGGTGCGTTGAGCATCAGGGTAGGGCAGTCGCCCATATTGCACATGGCTCTGATGCGCGCGCGTGGCTTCATGCCATTGGCTTTGGCGTACTCTGGCGATGCCAGCAGTATGGCGCCAGCGCCGTCTACAACACCGGACGAGTTGCCGGCATGGTGCATGTGCGTAATATCCAGACCCGCGTACTTCTTCAACACCATGGAGCGGTAAGTGTTGCCCGCTTCATCCAGTGGGTAGTCTGCAATTGCCTCGAAAGAAGGCTTCAACGCAGCCAGTCCTTCGAGGGTGGTCTGGGGGCGCGGAAACTCTTCTTTATCCAGTGCCAGGGTGCCATCGATGTCGTACACCGGCACCAGACTCGCGTCGAAGTAGCCTTTTTCGATGGCATTGGCAGCGCGCTGTTGCGACACATAGGCCAGTGCGTCCAGTGCTTCGCGGTCGATGCCTTGCATAGAGGCAATTGCATCGGCGCAAACACCCTGGTGAGGCTGTGGGTGCAGCTCGCGCAAGGCGAGGTTGCCGTTATCTAAAAACGGGGTTGGCGCAGCGCCTTCTTCACCGTAGATGGACATCATCTCGGCACCGCCACCGATAACCAGATCCTCAGAGCCGGACATAATATTCATCGCAGCCAGGCTTACAGAGGTAATGCCAGAACCGCAAAAACGGTCCAGTGTTACGCCGCTGGAGCGGATATCGTAGCCGGCTTCAAGCGCCGCCATACGCGCGAGGTCGCCGGACTGGCGGCCGCGCTGTGAACTGGTGCCGAAGATGATGTCGCCAACTTCCGCGGTGTTTACATCATTGCGTTCTGCAATGGCTTTGAGAACCGTGGCGCCCAGGTGCTGAGGGTGCTGGTCCGCCAGGGAGCCTTTACCTTTTTTGCCGATACCACGCGGGGTGCGGCAGTGATCAATAATCCATGCGTCTGACATTGGTTGTTCCTCTTATTTGCCTTTCCAGTTCGGTTCACGCTTTTCTGCGAATGCAGTAGAGCCTTCAATGGCGTCTTCGCTCATAAATACCGGCATAACCATTTCCTGCTGCTTCTGCCACATCTCGGCATCAGACCAGTCACTGGATTGCAGTACGACCTGCTTACTGATGGCGACTGCCAGGGGACCATTGGCAGCGATCTTTTGGGCCAGCGCTTTGGCCGCTTCCAGTGCCGTGCCCGCAGGAACGACTTGGTTGATGAGGCCTAGTTCAGCGGCTCTAGCCGCATCGATGAACTCTCCGGTCAGGGCCAGTTCCATCGCAATGCGGGACGGAATCTGCCGTGGGAGTTTCATCAGACCGCCGGCTGCTGCCGCCAGACCACGCTTCACTTCGGGGATGCCGAATTTGGCATTGTCGGCGCTGACAATCAGGTCGCAGGAAATAGCCAGCTCCAGACCACCCGCAAGGGCATAGCCCTCAACTGCGGCGATCAGTGGCTTGCGCGGTGTTGCCTCAGTCAGACCGGCAAAACCGCGACCTTCAATGCTGGGTGTCTCACCGCTGATGAAAGCCTTCAGGTCCATGCCGGAACAAAATGTACCGCCAGCACCGGTGAGAATCGCCACACGGACCTCGTCGTTGCTGTCCAGCTCGTCCATAGCGGCGGCAACACCTTCCGCTAGTGCGCGGTTGGCGGCGTTCCTCGCCTCGGGTCGGTTCAGGGTAACGGTCATAATGCCGTCGGCTATGTCTACCAGTACTTCGTCGCTCATTGTGCATTCCTCATCTTTGCTGTGTTTATCGAATCGGTTGGTCGAAAGGGTTAGTTGAAATGGTTTGTCCAAAATCGGTGGCTGCCTGGGGGCGCGCAGCCCGCGTGTCATTTAATCTGTCAGTGCTCTACCCAACTCGGACAGGCCTATTACACCATCGGTGTTGGAATGGGCCTCACTACTGGAAGCTGTACCAATCTGCGCGCGCTTGACGATACCCTGCATAATCGCCGCCAGACGGAAGAATGAGAACACCAGGTAGAAATTCCAGTTCTCTATACTTTCTCTGCCAGTACGCTCGCAGTACTTCGCAAGGTATTCCTCGTCTGAGGGCAGGCCCAGTGCTGCGCGGTCTACGCCCATCAGTCCTTTGATGCGCCCATCGCCTGGCAACATCCAGGCCATGCATTGGTTTGCCAGGTCTGCCAGCGGGTGGCCCAGAGTAGAGAGTTCCCAGTCTAGCAGGGCGATGACGTGGGGCTGCGTGGGATGGAACATCATGTTGTCGAGGCGGTAGTCGCCGTGCACCAGCGTCAGGGTGCCGTCGTCTTCGGGCATTTGCTCCTTCAGCCAGGTCATCAGGAATTCCATGGCGGGGATGTTCTCTGTTTCTGATGCCCGATATTGTTTGCTCCAACGACTCAGCTGGCGTTCGAAATAATTACCCGGCCTGCCGTAGTCAGTAAGTCCAACTGCATTGATATCAACATTGTGCAGTGATGCCATTGTTTGATTCATGGAGTCGTAGATGGCGGCGCGTTCGACGTTGTCTTTGGCTTCGGGGAGTTGCGGGTCCCACAGTATGCGGCCCTCCTTGTATTCCATGACATAGAACATGGAGCCAATGACTTCTTCGTCTTCGCACAGGACAAAGGTGTTCGGCACCGGTACATCGGTATCACGCAGCGCGGTGATCACTCGGTATTCCCGGTCGACGGCGTGGGCAGACTTCAGTAGTTCACCCGGTGGTTTGCGCCGTAGCACGTAATGCTGATCGCCGGCGGTGAGTTTGAATGTGGGGTTGGACTGCCCGCCGGGAAATTTCTCCATGCTTAGGGGCCCCTGGTAGTTCGGCAAATGCGGGCTGAGAAATTTTTCTAGAGATGGAATGTCGAGTGTCTGGGTATTCATAACCTGAGTCTGTGCTGGTGGTTTATGACGGGATATCCGGCCTGGGCCAAGGTCGCTATAGGCCGGAGCAAAGTCTGTGCCGTGGGCAGTTGGCGAACAATGACAGGCCGCAACAAATAAATGTACCGGAACTGACACCTTGCCGTAACGCGATGGAGCCTGACGCGGAATGAGTGCTGCCGTTGATTGAGCCCTGCCGTTCTGGGCGTTAAGCTGTCCCGG
>JBLFXU010000123.1:0-8071 GCA_047609575.1 Bacteroidia bacterium
CAGGCCAGCGCGTTGCGCCGCCCAGACGATTTCCATGAACTGCCGATTGTTCTCCAGCATCATGCCGATATGATCACCCGCCTTCAGGCCCAAAGAGCGAAATAACTGCGCTCCCTGATTAGAGCGCTCGTCCAACTCGCGGAAGGTAATAACCTCGCCGGAATTGCCCATGATATAGGCAGCTTTGTGGGGATAGGTCTCGGCGGTAATACTGGGGTGCGGCATGGGAATATCCTTGAATCGGGTTGCTGCTCTTTAATTACACTTTAACTACACTCTAATTACACTACAGAACCGGGAACCGCAACGTGACAAGCATCAACGGAAACGCATCAGGCCCTGCTGCACGGTGGTGGCTACCAGTTTTCCTTCGCGGGTATAGAAGCTACCCCGGGCCAATCCGCGCCCACCGCTCAGTCGTTCAGCCTCCACCTGATGCAAAAGCCACTCGTCTGCGCGAAAATCGTCATGGAACCACAAGGCGTGGTCCAAACTAGCCACCTGGAAGCCGCCCTCGTCAAAATGACGGCCGTGGACGATCAAGCAAACATCGATTAAAAAGGTATCGGACAAATACGCCAGCAGCGAACGGTGCAAACCGGGATCATCCGGTACCTTGCCGCTGGTTTTCATCCAGGCCTGCAATTTGCCCTTACGAGGAACAGGGTTTTGCCAGTCAATCGGCTCTACCACCCGGATATCCAGATCCTCACCGGTGGTAATCATAAAGCTCTCGTCGAGATTACCGGCCTCCAGGCTCAGCTGGCGCTCGCTGGGCAGGGACTCGGGGGGCGGTGCGTCGGGCATGTCCGGTTGGTAATCATCACCTGCAGAAGGCATCTGGAACGACATGGAACTACCCAGTATCGCCTTGCCCTGCTGCTTGGCTACGACGCGTCGGGCGCTAAAGCTGGCCCCGTCCCTGGCCCGCTCAACCTCCAGCACTATCGGCTTGCGAGGGTCGCCGGGGCGCAAAAAGTACGCGTGCTGTGAATGCAGCACCCGGACCGGGTCGACTGTTTGCACGGCCGCACTGATCGCCTGGGCCAAAACCTGCCCACCGTAGACCCTCATTGACTCGGGGTGCATATTCTGCGCTTCAAAGCGATCTTCCCCGATAGGGGTCGGGGTGAGAACCTGAATCAACTGGTCGAGCATAGGGAACACACACATGGCCTGGGTGGCGCCATTATCCTGATTTGCCGCCTCGTGCCAAGCTGTTCTCTCGCAGTGCCTGAAGGGGGCGTATTTGCTATTCTGACGCTGGCACTCCAAGGGAATGACATGATCAACAATACTTCACCCAGTGCGCTGCGCGCCCGGATCAGAATGGGGCAGCTAAACGGCAATACCTCGGGCCTCGCACCGGGCTATGTACAGTGCAATATCGTCATTCTACCGGCTGCTGTAGCCGATAATTTCCGGCGTTTCTGTGAGCTCAACCCCAGACCCTGCCCCATTGTTGCTGTGGGCAAGGCAGGCGACCCGGGGCTGCCGGAGCTGGGAGATATCGACATTCGCCAGGATGTGCCTGCCTATCGCGTCTTTCGTCAAGGTCAGCTTAGTGAAGAGGTGAGCGATATCAGTGACCTGTGGACAGATGAAATGGTCACTTTTGCCCTGGGCTGCTCTTTTTCATTCGAGGAAGCACTGCTGGCAGAGGGTCTGGAAATTCGCAATGTCACTGAAAGCTGTAACGTGCCCATGTACAAAACCAATCTCGACTGCCTTGCCGCCGCGCCCTTTAGCGGGAAAATGGTTGTCAGCATGCGGCCGTTTTCCAGCGCCGATGCGCCCCGCGCGACCCGCATCAGTGAACAATTTCCCGCGGTCCACGGTGCACCAATACACCAGGGCGACCCCACCGCCATCGGCATTGACGACTTATCGAAACCCGATTTTGGTGATCCGGTCACCCTTCATCGCGACGAGATTCCCCTGTTCTGGGCCTGCGGCGTCACGCCACAACTTGCACTTCAAAATGCCCGACTGCCGCTGGCCATTACACACAGTCCAGGCAGCATGTTGATTACAGATTTGCGCAACGCGCAGTTGGCGGCCTCATGAACAAGCGCCCTGTTATGCGCCTCAATTGCGACCTCGGAGAGGGAGAAGGAAAGGGAGAGGGAAAAGGAGAGAGTCGCGCGGGGCATAGCGGCGGTTCTGACCAGGCCGTCATGCCGCACATTCACCAGGCCAACATTGCCTGCGGCTTCCACGCCGGCGACCCGGTTGTTATGCGCAACACTGTGGCACTGGCCAAAACCCACGGCGTGGCGATTGGCGCTCACCCTTCGTACAACGACCCGGAACACTTCGGACGGCGCAGCATGGATTTGACCGCGCCCCAGATCACTGCATTGCTGCATGAGCAGATCGCCGCACTAGAGCGCATCGCAACCGGTGAGGGTATGGCACTGCAGCATGTAAAACCCCATGGCGCACTGTACAACGACATGATGACGAAACCCCAAACGCGCAAGGCCATAATGGACGCCATGGCAAGCTACCGCCGCCCGCTACCGCTGGTTCTACTGGCCACCGCCGATGCACAGCAGCATCGCATGGAGGCCCAGCAAGCGGGCATCGAACTCCTCTTTGAAGCCTTCGCGGATCGCGCCTACACCGATCAGGGCAGACTGTTGTCTCGCAGCGAACCCGGCGCAGTGCTGGACCTGGAGGCAATGTTGGCGCAGGTCGAACAACTTTGCGCGCAAGGTAGCGTCACCACCCACACCGGCAACACCTTGGCTATCGCAGCCGATACCCTGTGCGTGCACGGCGATAATCCGCAAGGCGTTGCCGCCATCAGCGCAATTCGTGCTCTAGTTGATAACAGATGAGCGATGAACCATGAACACTGCTACTTTGCGCCTGCGCGTAGCCGGCGAGAACAGCCTGACGATCTATCTGGGCGATACCAGCGATCCGGTTATCAATGCGCGGATACAAGCTGCAGTTGCGGCTCTACAGGCGGCCTTAAGTGAGGAGATCATCGACCTTGTGCCCTCCTACGCTTCGATACTCGTTATCTATCGCCCCTTCGGCCCAGGCTATGGCGAAATTGCCAGGCGCATACGCGATGCGTTGCAGTCGTTGCAGGCACACAGCACTACAGCCAACCGCTGCATTACATTGCCCGTGTACTACGCCACGGAGAGCGGCGCGGATCTTCAGGCGCTGGCCAGTGCCGCCGAACTGTCCATCGACGAAGTCATCGCATTGCACAGCGCCACGGTGTACCGTGTCTATGCCATCGGCTTTGCGCCGGGTTTTGCCTACCTGGGTGATGTTGATCCACGCATCCGTGCACCCCGTCTTGCGACCCCCCGTCGGGCAGTCCCAAAGGGCGCGGTGGCAATTGCAGATCAACAAACAGCGGTCTACCCCGCCCAATCACCCGGTGGCTGGAATATTGTCGGGCGCTGCCCCACCGCCCTGTTCGACCCGACAAGCACACCGCCCATGCCCTTCGCCGTTGGCGATCAAGTTCAGTTCGAGCCTATTAGCCGCGCGCACTATCTATCCCTGGGCGGTGAACTAGAGAGTGCGCTGGAATGAGCCTCAAAGTGCTACAGGGCGGCGTATTGAGCCTGCTGCAAGACAAGGGCCGAATAGGCCAGCACCAACTGGGCCTAACCACTGGCGGCCCGATGGACGCAGAGGCCTTCCATTACCTCAATCGACTGCTGGGCAACGACGCAAACAGCACAGCCATTGAGGTCAGCGTAGGTGGTCTGCAATTGGAAGCGCAAACCACAACATTTTTGTGCGTCACCGGCGCGCCAATGCCATTACGTATTAATGGCGAAGAACAACCCCTGTGGAGCGTGCACTCGCTGAATCCCGGCGACGCCGTAGAACTGGGTTATGCGCAACGGGGCTGCCGTGCCTACCTGGGTGTGGCAGATGGCTTCAAGCTGGCACCCGTGTTTGGCAGCACGGCTACCGTGGTACGCGAAGGCATTGGCGGCCTTAATGGTAACCCGCTGGCCGCGGGTGATAACTTACCCTGTGAGCGCATTAATGAACGCACAAGACAGTGCCTGCCGCTGGAACACCAGCCTCGCTACCACAACCAACTCACCGTCAGGGTGATTCCCGGCTACCAGCGCAGAGCCTTTAGCCGCATTGAAAAGCGCCGCTTTTTTGGCGCCGCCTATACAGTATCGGAACGCTGTGACCGCATGGGCTATCGTCTGGAAGGCGCCCCGGTGTCCTGCGACCTCAAAGGTGTACTATCGGAAGGTATCTCTCTGGGCGCCATCCAGATTCCGCCAGACGGCAATCCCCTGGTGCTAATGAACGATCGCCAAACCATTGGTGGCTATCCCAAAATTGGCGCAGCATTGTCTTTGGATTTATCGCGCCTGGCGCAATTGAACCAGGGCGATACAGTACACTTTGCACCGATCAGTCGGGGCACTGCCATACGGGCACTGCTGCTGGCACAACGTTTCGGCCTGAACAAGCCACTGCGGGCAGTCCCCGGTGGATGAACTGCAACGCAGTATCGCCATCGAAGCGCTTTTGGTGCAGCGCAATCCGCGGCATATGCAGACGGCCCGCCAGGCTCTGAAGCCGGGCTACGTTATGCGCGCGGCCAGACACCTGCGAGATTGCCAGGGCACCGTATTGATCGGTACCGGCTTTCCGGTGACAGGGACTTTCGAAACAGACGGGCCGGTAGGCGCCATTGCGTTATACCTGGCTCTGCAAGCCCTGGGAGCAAGCCCGCTTATCGTCTGTGGACCACCGCTGTACCACTCGTTGCGAGAGGAGTATGACACGCTAGAACTGCGCGCTGACAATCTGGCCAGCGCGCGCAGTGAAGCGACCCGGCAGTTGGCGGTATTACAGCCTGCAGCCATTGTTGCCATTGAAAGGCCTGGCCTTGCCGCAGATGATCGGTATTACAATATGCGCGGAGACGACATCACCGAGCGCTGTTATTATTTCGATCCATTTGTGCAGCTTGCTAACTGCCCCACCATCGGCATTGGTGATGGTGGCAACGAAATCGGCATGGGCAATATTGCCCCGGCTCTGGCGGGTCTGGATATCAAGACTTCTGTCACAGGCTGTGATGAACTGCTGGTGGCGGATGTCTCCAATTGGGGGGCCTACGGGCTGATCGCATTTCTGGGCTACTGGTCCGGCCGCGATCTGCTGGCGCAGTTGTCGCCACTGGATATTTTGACTTACCTGTCCAACAAAGGCAGCGTCGACGGGGTCACCGGTAAAAACACCCTGACAGAAGATGGCATGGCCGCCCGCGAGGGCCTCAACATTATTCACACACTGCGCCAGCTCAGCGGGTTCGACAGCGCAGACTCGACAATTTCTAAACGGGAACACTGACAAAAACATGAGCACGGTATACCTGAACGGCGACTACATCCCCATGGCGGAGGCGCATATCTCGCCCATGGATCGCGGCTTCCTGTTTGGTGATGGCATCTACGAGGTTGTGCCATCTTATGACGGCAAACTGGTGGGTTTTGGTCCACACATGGAGCGCATGCGCACCGGACTGGACGCCATTGAAATCACCCCCGGCATCGATGAGGCTGGCTGGCGCGATATTGCGCGGCAGCTAATCGACCGCAACGGTAGCGGCAATCTGGGGCTATACTTCCACGTTAGCCGAGGTGCCGACACCCGACGCGACCATGCCTACCCAGCGAATATTGCGCCCACAATTTACGCCTTTGCTTTTGAGATACCAAGCGAACCGGTGCCGGATAAGGCTCACGCCAGGTCCTTCTCTGTGGCAACCGCACAGGATATGCGCTGGAAACGCTGCAACATTAAGTCCACCGCACTGCTGGGCAATGTCATGCACTATCAAAAAGGCCACGCCAGCGGCAGTGACGAAACTGTGCTGTACAATGCCGCCGAAGAAATTACCGAGGCCGCCGCCTGCAATGTCTTTGTAGTGAAAGATGGCATTGTCGCCACGCCGCTGCTGGACGACCAAAAGCTACCGGGTATCACGCGCCAGATGTTGCTGGATATATTGCGCAGCGACGGCACCATCCCGGTTGAAGAACGCGTTGTTACACTGGCACAACTGCAGCAGGCAGACGAGGTATGGCTCACCAGCTCGAGCAAAGAGATCGTCCCGGTTATTGCGATCGATAGTAAGCCTGTGGCTGATGGTGCGATTGGGGATGTATGGCTCGCGGCGCAAACACTGTATACAGCGCATAAGATTGATTTCTAGGGACATCAACGAATGGCAAGACCCACCGAGGCTAGAATCGACACAGACGCTCTGCGCCACAATGCACAGATCGCTCGCGCACTCGCCCCCTCTTCCAAACTCATGGCTGTGGTCAAGGCAGACGCCTATGGTCATGGCGCCATTAATGTCGCCCGCGCTTTGGTCGGCGCCGTCGACGCCCTGGCCGTAGCAAGCCTGGAAGAAGCGGTTGCGCTGCGAGATGCAGAAATCAAAGCTCCGATACTGCTATTGCAGGGCGTTTTCGAAGCACGCGAGCTGGGTGTTGCCGCAGGTCTGGGCCTGTGGGTTACCCTGCAAAATGAGACACAGCTGAGGTGGCTGGAGGAAACCAAGTTACCGGCACAATTGAGGTGCTGGCTAAAGGTGGACACTGGCATGAACCGCCTGGGTGTTAGCCCTGACGAGGCGGCAGCTTTCCTGCAGCGCATAGCAGACAGTGGCAAGTGCCACGAAGGCGTTGTACTTTCCACGCACTTCGCGGCTGCCGATAACCTGGCAGACGCAGCGACCGCCAAGCAGATCCAGTGCTTTAGCACACTGAGCCTGCCCGGTGAACGCTCGGCGTCAAATTCTGCCGCCTTACTGGCGTGGCCCGAGGCGCACTATGACTGGGTACGCCCCGGCTACATGCTCTACGGCCATTCGCCTCTAGTGGCACCGCATAGCAGCGCCGAGAACTTACAACCGGTGATGACGCTGGCCTCAAAAATCATCGCACTACGCGACGTCGCGGCAGGCGAGTCCGTGGGATACGGCGGCACCTGGGTAGCAGGGCAAGCTTCGCGCATTGCCACCGTCGCCATCGGTTACGGAGACGGCTATCCTCGCCAAGCTCGCAATGGCACACCCGTATTGGTAAGAGGCCGGCGTGCATTGCTGGCAGGTCGCGTATCAATGGATATGATTACCGTCGATGTCACTGACATACCCGACGCGTCCCTGGCCGACGAAGTAATATTGTGGGGCGCAGATCTCCCACTGGCAGAGATCGCGACAAACGCCGGAACCATCGGTTATGAACTCACCACGCGTATGCCAGCGCGTGTCACTCGCGTTCTAACCCGCAAGTAAGCGCCCAACATGCTCAGCAAGTCACGGCCGCCCTTCACGCCGACCGCCCTGCACCATTTGGTACAGCACCAGGCAGAGCTTGCTCCGGAGACAACAGCGCTGTGGTGGCAGGGCTGCGCCACATCGTACAGCGAGCTGTGGCAGCGCATCGAACATCTGGCAGGCAGGCTCACTGGCACCGGGGAGCCCGGCCAGCGCATTGCCGTGCTGGCCTTCAATTGCCCTGAACTGCTACAACTTATTTACGCCGTGCCTGCTGCGGGCCAGGTTCTGGTGCCGCTCAATGCGAGACTGGCTCCGGCCGAGCTAGTTGAACAACTCAAGCGTAGCGGTGCCAGAAAACTATTTGGAGACGCAAAACTACTGGCAACGCTAACCCAATGCAGCAATTTTCAGACAGCCATAGAAGCGGTCGCAGAGCCTGCAGTTGAGATCATCCCCTTCGATGCTAGCCCCTTCGACCATATCCCCTTCGACAACAGCTTCAGCCAATGGCTAACAGGCGCGCAAGGCAGTTTACCGGCAACAAACCCACAAGACCCAGTCTGGATTCTCTTTACCTCTGGCTCAACCGGGCGCCCAAAAGGTGCCGTACTCACACACCAATCCTTTCTGGCGGGACTGGACTCTGCCGCGTTGGGCAGACCGGTATTATCCAGCGATCGCTACTACTATCCCTTCCCCTTGTTTCATGTAGCCGCCCACAACGTGATGCTGCAACATCAGCACGGGGCCGCAGTGGTACTGGCCCGT
>JBLFXU010000124.1:0-8015 GCA_047609575.1 Bacteroidia bacterium
TTCATTATCTGGAGCACGGACTGGTTCACCAGTGACCGACCATAGATATAACACTTAACACTTTTCTCACGGGCCAGGCGCCCCACCAGGGGAATCATGCCCTCGGCCAGTGCCTCGCGTTCCTTCCAATCGCTAAAATAATCTGCGGGGCGTTCCCGCTTTCGATCAGTCAATGTTCCATACCCTTCTATCATAGGCCCGATCAGGCTTGCGGGGCGTATTTTCCCACCTACTCCACAACCGTGCAAGACGCTGGGGGGATATTCGATAACTGGATCACCCTTATTGCTGGTGCTGACCGCCACCATCGCTATAATAGCTCCCCTGGCGCTGTCGCCAGCTACCCAGTCCACAGCACTTTCACAGCACTTTCATACCTATGTTCAGCGAACTCGTCGAAAACTCCCCGTGGCCCAAGCAGCCGGGAACACGCACCGCCATGGGGCCCTTCCACGGCAGCGCAGAAACACGCTGCATCGCGGAAATGGCAACGCACGAGCGGCTGCTGGTGGTGATCGCCGCCGATACCAGCAGTGCCCTGACACTGGAGCGCGAGCTACCCTTCTTCTTGCCCGCGGACATGGAGGTCCTGCCCTTTCCGGACTGGGAGACGCTGCCTTACGACAATTTTTCTCCACACCAGGACATCATCTCGGAACGTTTGAGCACGCTGTACCGCCTGCCGAGCATGACTGGCGGTGTCATTGTAGTGCCCGTTTCCACGCTCATGCACCGTTTGCCACCCACATCCTATGTGGCCGGCTCGAGCCTGGTACTGGCCTCAGGCCAGGCGCTGAATACCGCACAGTTCCGCGACAACCTGCTGCTCAATGGCTATATCAACGTCGACACGGTGTACGAACATGGCGAATTTGCCCTGCGTGGCTCGCTGCTTGATGTCTTCCCTATGGGCAGCACTCTGCCCTACCGCATCGACCTACTCGATAACGAGGTCGATAGCCTGCGAACGTTCGATCCGGAAACGCAACGCACAGTAGATAAAGTAGACAGCATTAGCCTGCTACCCGCCCGGGAATACCCGCTGGACAGCAAAGCTATCACCCGTTTTCAGATGGCCTGGTATGACAGCTTTGATGTCGATCACGAACTATGCCCGGCCTATGTCGACGTTAGCGCCGGGCGCAGCCCCAGCGGCTGCGAATACTACCTGCCACTGTTTTTCGAGACCTGTGCAACCTTGTTTGACTACCTGCCCGCGAACAGCGCCGTTATTACCAGCGGCGATCACTATGCTGCTGCCAGTCATTTCTGGACTGAGACGAACACACGCTTTGAAGAATATGGGATCGATAACCGCAGGCCATTGCTGCCCCCGCCACGCTGCTTTCTCCCGGTTGAAGAGCTGTACCAGGTATTAGGTCGCTTTGCGGTATTGGAGCTGCGCCATAACGCAGAGGCCGCCGTGCATATTGAGGCCGGCGTGCTACCACCGCCGGAACTGGCCGGTAAAAGCGGTTCGGGCATTGAGGGCCTTATCGCTTTTTTGCAGGACCACCTGGGCCCGGTGCTGTTGTGCGCAGAATCGGCAGGTCGCCGCGAAATCCTGCTCGAATCGCTATCAGAGCATAAACTCGCGCCTCCCGAGGTCAGCAACTGGGACGCTTTTATCGATTCTGGCTACGAGTTTGCTATTGCTACCGCGCCATTGGACCGGGGGCTTTACCGGGGTCCTGAAGAACCGGCCCTGATCTGCGAAGCTCAGTTGTTTGGCAATCGCGTGGCCCAGCGCCGCCGGCGCCGAGCCGCTGAAGAAGCTACGCAGGCCAACCTGTTCAAAGACATCAACGAATTGCGCGAAGGCGTTCCTGTGGTTCATCTCGAACATGGCGTAGGCCGCTATCTGGGCCTGCAGCGCTTGACCGTGGACGAGCAGGAGACTGAATTCCTGACTCTCGCCTACGCCGATGAGGCCAAGCTATACGTGCCCGTCGCCTCGCTGCACCTGATCAGTCGTTTCACCGGTGCAGACCCGGACTTGGCACCCCTGCACAGACTCGGTTCCGAGCAGTGGGAGAAAGCCCGCCGCAAGGCCAGTGAAAAAGCGCACGACGTAGCAAGTCAATTGCTGGAGGTTTATGCGCGACGCGAAGCGCGTCAGGGATTCGACTTTGCCCTGGAGCCATCGGAATACCAGGCCTTCAGCGCCAGCTTCCCGTTCGAGGAAACACCTGATCAGCAGGCCTGCATTGAAGCTGTTGTCGCTGACATGCAGTCACCGCGGGCCATGGATCGACTGGTCTGCGGCGACGTGGGCTTCGGCAAAACGGAAGTAGCCCTGCGCGCTGCCTTTGTCGCAGTGCGCGCCGGCAAGCAGGTCGCGGTGCTCGTGCCCACCACACTGCTGGCCCAACAACACTACAACAGTTTCTGCGATCGCTTTGCTGATTGGCCCGTCACCGTAGAGGTGATCTCCCGGTTTCGCAGCACCAAAGATGCAGACGCGGTTATCAAAAAAGCAGAGCATGGCAAAGTCGACATTCTGATCGGCACCCATCGATTGCTACAGAAAAACATGCTGTTCAAAGATTTAGGCCTGCTGATCATCGACGAGGAGCACCGCTTCGGGGTTAAGCAAAAGGAATCGATAAAGGCCCTGCGTTCCGAGGTCGACATTCTCACGCTGACCGCCACGCCTATCCCCAGAACATTGAATATGGCATTGGGAGGCATGCGAGACCTGTCGATCATCGCCACACCACCGGCTCGACGTTTGTCTATTCGAACATTCGTCCGCGAACACAATATCGCGCTGATACGCGAGGCGGCCCTGCGTGAAACATTGCGTGGAGGACAGGTCTATTACTTGCACAACGAAGTTAAAACCATTGAAGAAACCGCGCGCAAACTGCGCGAGTTGCTGCCAGACCTCAGCATTGCGGTCGCGCACGGACAAATGCGCGAAAGTCAGCTGGAACAGGTTATGTCCGCGTTCTACCACCGCCGCCACCAGGTTCTCCTGTGTACCACCATTATAGAAACCGGCATTGATATACCCAACGCAAATACCATCATTATTGAGCGTGCCGACAAATTCGGCCTCGCCCAGTTGCACCAACTGCGCGGACGAGTTGGGCGCTCCCACCACCAGGCCTACGCCTATTTACTGACGCCGCCACGTTCAGCGATTACCAAGGACGCAGGCAAGCGACTGGAGGCCATCGAGGCGGCGGGAGATTTGGGCGCCGGATACATGCTGGCAACTCACGACCTCGAAATTCGAGGCGCGGGAGAATTACTGGGTGACGAACAGAGCGGCCAGATCCAAAGCGTAGGCTTTTCCATGTACATGGAAATGCTGCAACGCGCGGTAGAGGCCCTTAAGCGTGGCGAGATCCCCGACCTCGACGCCCCACTTGATCAGGGCACCGAGGTAAACCTGCATTTGCCTGCTCTCATTCCCGATGACTACCTGCCGGACGTAAACACTCGCCTTGTGCTGTACAAGCGCATCGCAGCAGCGGCCGGCGACGATGAATTGCGTAACCTGCAGGTGGAAATGATAGACCGGTTCGGTCTACTGCCGCCGCAGGTGAGCAACTTATTTGAAGTGTCGAGACTGCGGCTGCGTGCCCAGGAACTTGGCATCCATGCCGTTGAAGCCGGTCCACGCGGTGGTAGTATCGAGTTCAAGGCGTCTACCCAAATCGATCCTTTGAGCCTTGTTCAGCTAATCCAGTCTGATCCGCGGACGTACCGTCTGACCGGCCCAACACGATTACGTTTTGAGCAAGACCTGCCAGACCTAGCCACCAGGCGAGACTTCCTGCGGGCTCTGTTTGATCGGTTTACTATTGAACCCAGGAAAGCCGCCAATGCCTGAACACTTGCAGAAACGCCTCTTTCTAACACTGGCCATGCTACTTGGCAGCACCGGTGCGACCGCAGCTGAGGATGAACGCTGGTACCGCGTGGAGCTACTGGTATTTAGCCAGGGCGACGATCAGCAAGGCGAGTTGTTTGCACCGCAGCCCACCCTGAACTACCCGGATGCCTTCCGTTTTCTGCTCTATCCTGAGAAGCTCCGGGAGTTGCAAAATCAACAGGCAGCGTTATCGAATACGGCGCCAATTGAATTGGACGAGTTTGGGCGGGTTCTTATCACCCTGCCCGCCAAGGACATTGCGAATGAGCAGGCGACCGAGACTACTTGGCCGATGGAGCCAACCGAACCGCAGCGTGAACAACTCATCATTACTGCGAGCGCCGATCAAGAGACGGCTAACATCGACCCCGAAATAACTAACGCCGATACAGAAACGTCTGAAGAAGAATTACCACCGCCGCGTCCAACGCCCTTTACGGCTTTACCCGAGGATATAAGGGAACTGAGCACCGCGGCCCGAACCTTGTCCCGCAGCGGCCGCTCTCGCGTACTCTTTCACCAAAGCTGGAATCAGCCCGTGGCTGAACAGGGTCAGGCACTGCCGATTGTGCTGGACGACTCTGGCAACAACAACCACTGGTCGGAGTTGCAGGGTAGCGTTCTGCTCTATATATCACGCTACCTGCATATTGAAACCAACCTCTGGCGCAACACCGATGGCCGCTACCTGCACAGACAGTGGCGTATGGCGCCTGCGCCTCTGGGGCCACCCGCGGTCATTATTGAACGCGCGGCACTACTCGAAATTCCCGAGGGCCTTGATGTCGCTGATGGAGCACCCGTACTGACGGAAAATGTGGCCTTTCTTTCCGGTGAAGCGCGCATTACAGATCTGCCCAATGAGGCACTCAATACAGATCTATCCGATGACGCGCTCATTAAAGATCTGGCCGATGAAGCGCTCAATACAGAACTGTCACTGGAACCGGTATACCCGTATCGACACGCTGTGTTGATGCAGCAGCAAAAGCGGATGCGCAGCAACGAAGTGCACTACATCGACCACCCGCTGTTAGGGCTGGTGATAAAAATCACACCGTTGACTGAAGAGGATCTACTTATTCAGGCTGAACTGGAAAACCAGCTTTGGCCGCATGTGAAGCAGGCACTGGAGCAGACGCAGGAGCAGACGCCGGACCAGACACTCAATGAGACACTCAACTAGCGGATCGAAGCTGTAACACGGTTGTCAGTAACTGCCTGACGACCGCTGCTTCACGCTGGAGTATTTCGCGCATAGTGTCGATGCTCAAGGGCAGATCATCCAGCCCCGCCGCCGGGTTCACCACCATGCAGATACAGCCATAGGGAACGCCCAGCTCTCGCGCCAGGGCTGCTTCGGGCATACCCGTCATTCCTACCACGTCGCAGCCGTCCCTAGCCATGCGCTGCACTTCGGCGGATGTTTCCAGACGCGGCCCCTGGGTCACGCCGTGCACGGCGGAAGGTTCGTGGGCAATACCCGCAGTCGCTGCCGCCTCAACTAACAGCGCACGCAAGCTGCGATCATAGGGCTCGGTAAAATCGATGTGCATCAAACTGCCTGATGCACCATCATCAAAGGTATGTTCCCTCCCCCAAGTGTAATCAATCAGCTGGTCAGGAAATACCAGCCTTCCGGTCTGCATCTCCCGGGTAATCCCACCCACGGCATTAATCGCAAGAATGCCGGCAATATCCAGCGAATGCAGTGCCCAGAGATTCGCCCGATAATTAATCAGGTGAGGTGGTATTACACCGGGGCTCCCATGCCGCTGCAGGAAGTACAATGTGGTATCACCCCAGCGACCTTCTTGTACGGGTCGGGACGTCGCTCCATAAGGCGTATCAATGGTTAACTCGTCATGCACCTCCAGTCCTTCCAGCTCACTGATGCCCGTTCCCCCAATAATGGCTAGCGACTTCATGCTTGCGGCTCCAAAGGCATTTCGTCGATAAGCAATGTGCGTGTAGGAAAGGCTACATCGGCGCCATTGGCATGAATGATCTGCAGTATCTGCAAGAGAATGTTCTCCTTAATCTGGTGGAAATCTACCCACACGGTGGTCTTGGTGAAGGTGTACACAAAGAAATCCAGTGAAGAAGCGCCAAAAGACACGAAGTTCACAATAAGCGTGCGTTGGTGATCAATATCCGGGTGCTCTGCCAGCATCGTCCGAACCTGGGAGACTACCGCCGCCATCTTATCGGCATCTTCATAGCGCAGGCCGATGGTTTCATAAATACGTCGATTAAACATACGCGAGGGGTTCTCCAGCGCGATCTGGCTGAACACTGAATTGGGCACATACAGCGGCCGCTGATCAAAGGTACGTATGCGGGTCAGTCGCCAACCAATGCTCTCAACCGTCCCTTCAACCTCTTTGTCAGGAGAGCGAATCCAGTCGCCCACTGTGAATGGTCGGTCCAGGTGAATGCTCAGGGCGCCAAAGAAATTTGCCAGCAGGTCTTTCGCGGCAAAACCTACTGCTATCCCGCCGATTCCGCCAAAGGCCAACAAGCCGGAAATACTCACACCCAGCGTCTGCAGCACCATCAGTCCTGCCACGATCCACAAGGCAAAACGTGCCAACTTGCAGGTTGCGCGCACCGTCGCCTTGTCTACCGATAAAGCTGTGCGCTTACCCGTGAGTAGCTCGTGCTCAACCCCTTCAACGAGCCGATTACCAAACCAGGCTAACAGGAAAACCAAACCGGTATCTGAGACCCGCTTGAGCACGTCTTGCACGGCGGGCGCCAACGTTAAAATTTCCAGAACACCATAGGCCACTAGCACCCAAAGACCCAGCCGCAGCGGCTTCTCAACAGCGGTCACTATGACGTCGTCCCAGTTCTGCTCTGTGGCATCGGCTATGCGATGCAAGCGACGCGTGATCAGGCCCAGCAGGCCATGCGCCAGCATCCCCACCAGCAGCAACAATGCCAGATTGAATGTCTGGGTATCCAGGCCTGTTAACACCCGCAATGATTCCACTATTTGTTCAAATGTATCCACGGACAACTCTCTGTATTCTCTGGTCAACTAAAAGTGGGACATTTTTAGACAAATTTCTTCTGTCCCTGAACTGCCATCCCAACGTTAAGGTATATAAAAGCCCGCGCGGAATTAAGTCAACTCTTGAAAGGCTCTGCAAGCGATTGATCTGACTTGGAAAGATAGTTAGGGACTTCGCAAGGTAATTTCACGGCCTTTTGTTATAGCGATTACACATAATGGACAGCGTTACACAGCGTGATATGTTGCCTCTTAGTATCACGTTTGCCAACACAGTGGGGATAACAAATGAAAATGCTGAGTCCAACCACAGGGAGCTGGTACAAGGATTTACAGTCTCAGGCACTCTTCGAGGTTATCGACTGGGATCCGACACTGTTGATTATCGAGACACAGTACCTCGACGGTGAGATTTCGGAATATGACCTGGACGCCTGGCGCGAGATGCCGCTGGAACAGGTTGCCGCGCCCGAGGATTGGCGTGCACCTTTCGAGCTAGACGATGACGACATGCTAGACCCTGATCTGCCCATGCACCCTGAGGAATGGTCCAGCCCGCTCATCTCCATAGAACCGGACGTTATGTATGGCGTGGAGGATATGTAAGGCGCACCGCCACTAGCAGCCACTAACAAGCCGCCGATATCAGCTACCAGCCGAGCCTATTGTCGTGCCAACCCCAGCAGAGTAACCCTCGACCTGAAGATGCAGGTCCAGCCACATAGTCGCGCAGTTTGAAAATATTCATACTCCTCCGCAAGGGCGCCTGATTTCAAACTGAGTCACTACCCAGGCCCATTACCGCTTGCCCCCCACTCACAGTACTGTATATAATCACAGCACCTGTATAAATAAACAGAGGGTGCGTGTTTTGGAAAAGCTTACACAACGGCAGCAAGAAGTGCTCGATATCGTCCGCCAACATATCGACCATACTGGTTACCCGCCTACCCGTGCAGACATCGCCCGAGAACTTGGATTCAAATCGGCCAACGCCGCCGAAGAACACCTCAAGGCCCTCGCGCGCAAAGGCGCGATCGAAATGATCGCTGGCGCCTCCCGCGGTATCAGGCTCCCAGAGTCTGCAGGCATTCCCATCGTCGGCCGGGTCGCCGC